>JAJCYJ010000785.1 GCA_029262975.1 Saprospiraceae bacterium | reverse complement strand
TATCCAATAAATTCAATCAAGGACAGGTTACAAATGTCGCTCTGCATGATAGGATGATCTTACAAGAGGTCCACTTTCTACAAAATCAAATCCTCTTTTTACTCCCTCTTCGTGGTAATATGAGAATATATCCGGGTGAATAAATTCAGCTACTCCCAAGTGCATTTTTGTTGGTTGCAAATACTGCCCAATGGTAACGACATCACAATCATGATACCTCAGATCATCGAGAATGTGTAGCACTTCATCTTTGGTCTCACCGAGACCCACCATGAACCCGGATTTGGTGCGTTTCCCATGTTCCTTTGTTCTTTTAATTTGTTCGAGACTTCGGGCATATTTGGCTTGAGGCCGGACGAGTCGATATAGCCTTTCAACAGTCTCCATATTATGAGAAACAACTTCCTGCCCGGCAGATATCATTCGTATCAAGGCGTTCCAATTAGCTTTTGTATCTGGTATAAGTGTTTCAATGGTCGTTGAAGGCGATAACTCTTTAGTAAGCTTGATAGTTTGGTGCCATATTTCTGCACCCCTGTCTTTTAACTCATCACGGTTAACTGATGTAATAACCGCATGCTTTACTTCCATCAACATAATAGCTTCAGCTACTCTTCGAGGTTCATCTGTATCGTACTCAGGAGGTCTGCCTGTTTTTACTGCACAAAATGAACACGAGCGAGTACAAACATTTCCCAGAATCATGAAGGTGGCGGTACCCGCACCCCAACATTCACCCATATTGGGGCAATTTCCACTCTGGCAAATTGTATGAAGTTTATATTCATCTACCAGTCGTCTTACCCGCTTATAGTCCTCGCCTATAGGCAGTTTAACTCTGAGCCATTCAGGTTTTCTAACACGTGCCGACTTGCTTTCAGTCTTTTGTACAATTGGAAGTTCTACCAAGTGAAAGGTTTATTTGATATACAAAACTGCAAAATGTCTGCGACAGTTCACAGCTTTACTTTATTCTTCTCCGACACGTTTTCGATGACCAAACTTAAAGGAGAGATATAACTTGAAATAATAGAAGCTATTTTTTATGTCATCCTGCTCTATTAACAGAGGTATTTTTCTTGGAAATATATCAAACATTATCCCTGTTTCGAAAGCCTTTGCTTTTTCTTCAAATGCACCAAGTGCCCAATGCATGCCTATTTTGCCATGAAGCCCGATAGCCGGAGTAATTGAATCCCATCCTTTAAAAAAGCCGGCTCCACCATAAATAAATCGCTCGTTCAAGAAATCTTCTCTTGCCTCATCTGAATACTGAACTGTCTCTATAAATCTTCTTGTAGGGTCGTCATTATCGGTCCGAATAACCTTCAATGTGTATGGCTTTAGAAGCCCCAAGGTTATTCCCCCCTCATAAATAACGCCAACAGCAAGACCCTTTCTCTTTGTCTTTTCTGATAAATAGTGTTTTTCTCCATAGGAGTACCGAAGGGTAAAAAATTGGTTTTGCTTTCCATAGATAAATGGAGAAGAAATACGCTCTCCGGAGACACTCAAATTTCTGTTCGTCCTACGCTCCCTGGGATCCTTGATATAACCAATCTCAAAATTCTGGTATGTCGTACGATAATAACTCCTTAATTTACCTTTCTGGTAGGATAATGCAAATCCTTGTGTATGAATTCTACCACCAAAAAGAGTCTCAAAATCATAAAGTACACCTTTGAGATTATAATCTATAGGCTTTGGTTGAAAGACAGTTTGTCCAACCATTAATTGACAAATGAACAATGCCAACAAAAAGAAGATATATCGCGGGCTTCTTAGCATATTAAAAAGAAAGGTAACGATTTATAAGGAATCTAACTGTCGTAATAACGATTAATCATGCACAATGTTGATCCATCAAACTATCTATATCTTGTCAAGCAGATGCATTCAGTAGTCGTAATATCAGATCAGATCAGTCCCCGGTTACAATATATCTGTGAATTGATCTTCGGATCATACCTGGATATACCATTTAGAGTCTCATCGGCCAGGACATCATTGAAGGATGAAATACCAATTTATTATGGCCTCAAAGGTAAGCTGCCAAGTGGCATCACGATCTACAGAGAAGGATTGTTAGAAGAAAAGGACGTAGACAGGATTGACTTCCCCGTTGGTTCATTCAGGGACCTTCCATGTTTTTTTATGACAGAAGAAAAACAGTTTACAATTCCCTTTGATTTATTCTCTATGAGTTTCCTTTTATTATCCCGATATGAAGAGTATCAAACGACTGCTCACGACAAATTTGGGCGATACAAAAGTGAGGATAGCCTCGCAGTAAAGCATGACTTTATACATCTCCCTTTAGTAGATTTATGGGTCAAAGAATTCGCCTTAATCATCAATCAACAATATGACACCGGGTTTTCACTATCCGGATCATACAAGACAGAAATTACAATTGATATTGATCTTCCTTATGCATTCAGATATAAAGGCTGGAAGAAATATGGTGGCATTATTCGGGACATTATTAGCCTCAACACAAATACATTGGTTTCGAGAATCGCATATTATTTGCATAAAAAAGATCCATTTGATACATATGATTATTTACGTTCTGTCTCTCTTGAGAGAAATCTCAAACCTGTATTCTTTATCTTAAATAATTACGAGCGCCCATTGGATGAGAACCACCTTTCAGGATCGAAGCATTTGGGGCAAATAATTTCTTCCTTGTCATTATGGGCTGATATAGGCATTCATCCCAGTTACTCCGCATCGACCGACACTGAAAGAGTTAAAAATGAGATGGAATTTATCCAACAATTTACTGACGATCGCATCACGAGGAGTCGTCAGCACTATCTTGTTTTAAATTTGCCCGACACCTATAATACCTTATTAGAATGTGATATAACAGATGATTATACAATGGGTTATCCTGATATTATGGGTTTCAGGGCCAGTACAGCACGTCCATATAAATGGTATGATATTTCTCAAGAATGCACCACGGAGTTAACCATCCATCCCTGTATAACAATGGATGCAACTATGCGGTACTATCTTAAGCTTTCACCAGATGAAGCCTTAGAACAATGTCGGGAGCTCAATAATATTATTCGTTCTGTAAATGGGTCCTTTTCATTTATTTGGCATAATAGCAGTCTTTCGCAAGCCTATGGCTGGAAACCATGGAAAATAGTATTTAAAGAGTTGGTGTCGTTATGAATTGATGTCATAATTAAGTATTTCATTCCTCTTTTTTCACAAATCCTAATGCTTACCTTCGCTTCATGAGTGTATTAAGTCCGACTATTATATTAAGTGTCATTATCGTCTATTTTCTGTTTTTATTTGTGATCTCTTACGTTACAAGCAGAGGTGCCGATAATAATACTTTCTTTCTTGCAAATCGCAAATCTCCTTGGATCCTGGTTGCAATCGGTATGATTGGTGCGAGTTTGTCAGGGGTGACCTTTATCTCTATACCCGGTGTTGTTGGCGCCGAAGGACTTAATCAAAACTTTTCATACATGCAGGTGGTACTTGGATACCTGGTCGGTTATTTTATAATTGCCACAGTTCTGATGCCGATTTATTACAAATACAATCTGACAACCATATATGGTTATTTAAAAACACGGTTTGGGGTTGTATCTTATAAGACGGGTGCTGCATATTTTTTGTTGTCAAGAATTATCGGAGCCTCGTTCAGGTTATTTCTGGTAGCGCTCGTTTTGCAATCATTCGTAATGGAATCTTTCGGTATTTCTTTTGGTACTACAGTAGCGATGACAATAATTCTAATTTGGGTTTATACATTCCAGGGCGGCATCAAAACTATTGTCTGGACAGACACGATTCAGACGGTATGTATGTTAACAGCTGTCGTCTTGACTATTTTTGCAATTAGCAGCAACCTAGGATTAGATATCAGTGGGGTGTGGGATGAGATATCGAAAAATGGATATAATGACATGTTCTACTTCGAAGGAGGATGGAGTGATCCTAATAATTTTTTCAAACAATTTATCAGCGGTGCATTAATAGCAGTTGTGATGACTGGCCTCGATCAGGATATGATGCAAAAAAACCTGACATGTAAATCTTTAAAAGACGCCCAAAAGAATGTATTTACATTTAGTATCATTCTCATTTTCGCTAATTTACTCTTTCTCACATTGGGGGCCATGCTATACATCTATTCTGCCCAATCGGGGATCATAGCACCGGAACGCACAGATCTGCTCTACCCTGAAATGGCAATTAATCACTTGGGCCCTACTATTGGAATAGTATTTATTCTGGGGTTGATAGCTGCCGCATATTCAAGTGCGGACTCTGCATTGACAGCACTGACTACTTCATTTTGCATAGACTTTCTTGATTTTGAAGAAAAAGAGCGAACAGAAGCGCAAAAAAAGCGCGTACGTCTTATTACGCATGTCGCATTTTCAATTCTACTGTTCTTCGTCATTATATTTTTTAAGGCTTTAAATAATGATGCCATCATAAACAAATTATTTATTTGGTCCGGCTATACCTACGGTCCAATCCTTGGGCTTTTTTCTTTTGGCATTCTCACTCGACGCAAGATTATAGACAGAATGGCAATTTATATCTGTCTTGGTGCACCAATAATCGCGTACATACTCGATGTCAATGCCGACAACTGGTTTAATGGTTTGGAGTTTGGTTATATGATACTCGCATTGAATGGATTTTTAACCTTTTTAGGCCTTTGGATAATCTCAAGAAAAAATCATTGAGATATCCACATCGGGTATCATACTAATTATTGCGTAAAAGTTTCATCCAACCACAATGCGCTAAAACCAGCAAGTATCATAATATACCACCAGAAAAACCTAATTTCTTTCAAACTTTTATCTATCTCAAAGTGACGTCCGGCTTGTTTAAGTTGTGCTATCCGGGTTGCCTTAGCAAGATACATTTGGCGCACAGCAGACCAGACGCCCGTGCTATGAGCATAAAAAGATAAAGTGGCATCCATGTGAGGAATTTTAATATTATTATAGCCTTTTCGGGGCCACACCGATACCTCGTAACTGCCACTAATAAAAGGTGTCGTTAGTATGGGAAGGCGTACACTGTCATTCAAAATAATGTTTTCTTCAATAGGAACATCAGCAATAATCTGCATATCAGTTTTTTCATTTTCCCAAATCCAAAAAGGGGCAATGAGCTCGTACGGAGATGAAAAATTACGATGCAAACTGGAAAAAATATAGGCCCATATTTCTTGGTACTGAGAAGATTCGTCCACTAAAATCAATTTATAGGTGTCCCCAATACCAAGCATAAATATATGACCTAGTCCTTCAGATCTAAAACGCCCTAAGCGCATCCCTTCCATGTCAAGAGGTCTCCAGCCTGAACCGGAAAAAGGATATCTAACAAGTGCAATCTCATCATTGGATGTTTGAAGTTTAAAAGTATGTGGCTCACTCCATTTTGGATGATTTATACCTATCGCACTTTGTTCATTCTGATCAGGTCTAAGCATTAGGCCAACTCCTTCATCTCTTACAGCTTGCAAAATATTGGATCGCTCTCGATATGAAAGCTGATTCCAGGAAGAAACATCAGTCATTATCAAATCGTACTGTTCAATTGTATTTTTATTCAATCTATCAAGATTCGTTTTCGCTAAGTTTATAAAAGTAGTTTGAAATCTAGCTTTAGAAATTTTCGTCCGAAGCGCAAAACCATTTTCCAATGAAGTCCAATAATTTTTTAAATAGTTGATTTCAAAAGTTGGAAATCCAGAAAGCACTAACATGTTCCAGGAAGCTTCCTTTGGAATCTTTATCGGTAATTCTTCTGAAATAGTATCCCCATTATTTAGTAACATTTCTAATTGTAAAAGATATTCACCTGCAACCGGAGCGATAGTAGTCACCTTAAAGCTTGTATCACTCAGCGTACAATCATGTCGTGACCCATCCGGTGTAATCAATTGAATATTACTGACATTATCGCCCTGGTAGGAACCACTTAGGATCCAGGGTGTTCTCTCGCTTAAATCAGGCAAACTAATATCTATAATACCGGTAACATCTTCCACCGGGTGGTAGGATATATCAAAACTATCAAGAAGCTTAAGAGCGTTGGGAGTTAACCCAAACCCATGAATATTTACATTATCTACTTTCCTGGCGCTTTCAGAATTTAGAAAAGAATACAAATCGTTAAACTGCAGGTTGCTATTTTTTTTCACATGAGCACCCTGCGTATTAATGTGTGCTGGAATAGTCCGGATGGATTCGTATCGATGGGGGCGGGTAATCAAAAAAGCGATACCCACAAGACCAATTAGAAGGAATAGACTTCTTCTAATCACAATAGACTGGCGCTGCTTCTTTAGTTGGATCCATGAAAACCAGACCCAGCATAAAAGTGTGATTATCCAACAACAGACTACTTCAATATTTTCTAATCCCCAATTCAATTAAAAATTCATTTTTTTTGCTACTTCCTGCGAAATATGATGGTTAGTTTGGAACGTATTTTTTACACCTGGTGCTTCATATGGAAGAACTTTTATTAATTCTTTTCTCAAGGATAACCTTTTATATATATCATTCAATTCTTCGTTTCTTATCGCTATTTGAACTCCTGAAAGTACAGGCAAAACATAGGGCTGATAGAGTGAAATCCTGGCCAGTGCCTTTGCCGTTTGTTCCATGACATTTCTATCCTCATCGGATGGAGGCATACCTAACAATCCGATTGCAACTTTTACAGCAAGATAATCGTCCTCTCTAATTCTATTTTCCGATAATATCGGCGATACTATTTTATCCTGATTTCCCTGAAGCCGGTTCTCTGATTCTTTAATGGCAGGTGGATCAAATCCAATTCTGTGTACGTATATTCTAGCATGGTTTTTAACTTCCTGTAAAAGACCAAGACTCTTATATTGGTAAGGTAGAGACGTGGTGGGATCAAAAAGTCTCAGATGAAGTTCTGCATCCCACATTTCTGAAAGAGCAGCCTTTAATTTAGATTTAATTGAAATATTATGAAAAGTAGCCATCTCAGTATTGTCATGATTGTGAGATAAGGCTTCTACCCAAGTGGGCATCGACGGATCACTTCTTTGCTCTGTGCCCTTGGTGGAAAGCAACTGGTTTTCTTCTTCCTCATGGTCGTGATCATGATTAAACTCGCTTATTAGTTCTCTTGCACTTTCCAAAGTACTACTCGTATTTCTCGTATCAGAATTAAACGCATCATGATTTTCTTCATCGGAGTGCTCATCAGTCTCTTCATTAGAAAAGGCGATACCGCTTTCGCTTTCTTCCCCTAAAAACTGACCATATTTTAATCGAAGCATCTTCTGATCATATCCCAGCATATTGCTGGCAGTTTTAAATGAGTCCCTGCTAATCTTGTTTTTATCACTAAGTAATTGTTCGCTATCTATGATTATCTGACGTTGACTTCTGAAAAAATCAGGCATTAAGTCAACCTGCATTCCAGACGTCTCAACCAATTGATAATTCGCAGTATCCTGAATCTGAATAAAATATGTAGTTGATTTTGTCCAATGCTCCTGATATGGATAATTATCCCGGGCTCTTACAAAAAAGTACAATTCATCACCGGGTTCCATGCCAAGATCCAAAGTTGAAAAATGATAAGTCCCGGTATATTTTTTTCGACCTGGTCTGAAATCCTTTAAATCATACTTCCTTTCCCTAAACTTTACTGCTTCGCCCGATCCTTTTGCAATTGTAGCAGATATGAATGCCTCTGTTAATGCAAACTCATCTAATATATTAATATCAAAATCTATTTTATGATCTATTCCCCATGATAACCTGGTAAACTCTTCTACTCCGCTAATGTCAACAATTGGTTTAGCATCAGGAAAAACTCTAATAGAAAAATAGTCAGATTTAAATGCGCTCCCCTCCGTCTTTAAGACATAATGAAAAAAGTCTGATTTTTTAAACATCCTGTTATATCGAAATGGCTTTTCCAAGGCGATCGTATCACCGCTACCAAAATAGAAAATCAATTTTGATTCGGGCCCTTCAACTTCAATGTCCCATATGACTTCAGATCCTTCAAGAACCTGAATGGAACCTGAATCAATTCGTTTACTCTGTCTTGTATATCCTGGAGGGACAATCGTCGTACTAAATTTAGAAATGTATGCCGAATCCTGACTAATATCTGACATAGGATCGACCATATTTTCTAATCCCGATAGCAACTCGTGACTGGCTCGATTCAAGCTTAATAAGAATTGCATCGAGAGCGTAAGAGTAGAAATTCCA
>JAJCYJ010000784.1 GCA_029262975.1 Saprospiraceae bacterium | reverse complement strand
GATTGGCCAAATTCTTAGCTGATCATCAAAAATCCAATGGATAGTGAAGAAGGTATATTACCTGTCTACATGTGATACATGCAGAAGAATTATGAGCCAGGTTCCTGGTATTGACCTTTTTGAGAAGATTGATATTAAAATAGAAAATATCAGTGAAACAGATCTTGACAAGGCTGCCTTGTTCGCTGGAGGCTATGAACAAATATTCAGTAAAAGAGCGAGAAAATTCCGGTCAGAAGGATGGCATCAAAAGAAACTTTCTGAATCCGAATACCGAACTCTCATGTTGAAAGAGTATACTTTCCTGAAGAGGCCTGTATTTTTCATCGATGATCGAATTTATATTGGAAATACGAAAAAGAATATTGAATCATTAATTGATGATTTAAATGAGTCAACCAAGTCTTAACCAAATTGTAGGTTGGTTTCAGTCGTTGCAAAGCAGGATTTGTTCTGCTCTTGAATTATTGGATGGAGCTGGACATTTCACCGAAGATAAATGGGACAGGAAGGAAGGTGGAGGCGGAATATCGAGAGTTATCCAGGCTGATCAAATTGAAAAAGGAGGTGTGATGTTTTCGCACATACATGGCAACTTACCAGAAAGCATTGCCAAAGGTCTCGAAATGGAAGGAGGTGGATTTGATGCAACTGGGGTCTCAATAGTGCTTCATCCTGCTAATCCGTGGGTGCCAATCATACATATGAATGTGCGCTACTTCGAGACAGATAAAGGAACTTGGTGGTTTGGAGGAGGAATTGATGTAACACCACATTATATTATAGAAGAAGATGCCCATAACTTTCACTTGCAACTTAAAGCTGTCTGTGATAAATTTGATCAAGAAATATATGTGCAATACAAGACTTGGGCAGATGATTATTTCTATAACATTCATCGAAAAGAGACCAGGGGCATAGGGGGTATTTTTTTTGACAGGCTCAATGATGATGCTGGATATTCGAAAGAAGAATGTTGGCAATTTGTTAGAGATGTAGGAGATTCATTTATAACGTGTTATACTAATTTATTCAAGCAGAACATTAACAAAACTTATACTGAGCGACACGTACAGTGGAGAAATATCAGAAGGAGTCGTTATGTTGAGTTTAACCTCGTGTATGACAGAGGGACTAGATTTGGCCTGCAGACAGATGGCCGAATAGAATCAATACTTATGTCTATGCCACCACAGGCTGAATGGAAATATGATTATCATCCTCTTGAAGGGAGTGATGAAGCCCAAACTTTGTTAGGGTTGGTTAAAGGAAAAGATTGGATTAACGGCACAGAAGTGTAATTGAATCAGTTGTAATCTTGTTGCTGATATTGCCGGCGCCATCTTCTATAAATATGTCATAGGTGAATCGATTAGCAGGGAAACCTGG
This sequence comes from Saprospiraceae bacterium, assembly GCA_029262975.1. Lineage (GTDB taxonomy): Bacteria > Bacteroidota > Bacteroidia > Chitinophagales > Saprospiraceae > JAJRXG01. Next base: position 4,221 of record JAJCYJ010000784.1, on the reverse strand, counting down.
CACAACAATACAACCAGCTCCAAGCCCTTCCGGAAATTGGCAACAAGTATTGAATATAGATAGCTTTAATTCTCCCTTCTGTCCGTCTTTTAATTTTGGCAGCACTGGAAATGAAACAGGGTCGATAAACCCATCCCGATTGTCTACTATCGAAATATTCATAGAACTTTGTCCACCGACGATGTCGCCATCTATGTCCTGGAAACTAAGAAATACGACGATAGAATCTCCAGAATTTATGCCCCCAAATCCCTGGACCATCGTATCCTTGTTCATACCCATGTATTGTAGCATAGGAGGATTGTTTCCATTAACATTGCTATCAGAACAGTTGCTGAGCATGAGACAAATGATAGCAGCAATAATCGGGAGTATGCCTATTTTTGCAATTTTTAACATCATACTTTCAATATATTGTTGAATCGGCCATCTTTAAGAAAATTGATTCTATCGCCAACAGTCTCTTTTGAAGAGAAAGCGTTGGCCATTTATGACTATCAATATACCTTAAACCCGATATATAAGCAATTTATCAATATTGTAAGATATAACGGATTTAAACCTGAGTTTGTTAGTGAAATCCCTTTTTTACCAATAGAATTATTTAAGACAAATGAAATTAAGACGGATCTGTGGTCTGAAGTAATAACGTTTCAGTCAAGTGGAACTTCCGGTATGAAAAGAAGTCATCATCTTATTAGAGACCCTTTATGGTATTTACAAAATACAGCAAGCATATGGCATAAACATTTTGGGTCACTGAATAAGTATTGCTTTGTTTCACTGCTTCCTAATTACCATGACAATCCCGCTTCATCTCTGCTCTATATGGTCGATGAGTTTACGAAAAGTGGTATCCCGGCACAACAACACTTTTACCGTTATGACTATACTTCCCTGCATGTTCACTTAAATCAATTGATGACGGAAGGCAAGAAGGTAGTCCTGTTTGGTGTAAGCTTTGCCTTATTGGAATATGTACGTCATTTTCATCACGAGATGGCGGCCAACCTCATTGTCGTTGAAACCGGAGGCATGAAAAAACATGGTAAGGAACTCACTCGATCTGCATTGCATCAAGCGTTAGCAGATGGATTCGAAAAAGCAAGGGTAGTGTCTGAATATGGTATGACGGAATGTCTTTCTCAAATGTATTGTCTGAATGGTTCTGGTTTCATACCTAATGATAGAATGAGGATATGTATTACTGAACCTTCCGATCCGGGGGTGCCTGTGACTAATGGACAACGGGGCCGAATAAATATTGTCGATCTTGCCAATCTGGATACGATAAGTTTTATCGCAACGGATGACTTAGGTCAATCTGATGAACAAGGTCTAATAAATATTTTGGGTAGGCTTGATAATAGCGATCTCCGCGGGTGTAATTACCTTTTGTAAAATGGCATTCGGGATACTTGAAGGAGGGACACCTAAGCAGGAGTCCATTCTTTTTAAATTATTTGGAAGAGGCCAGTAACTTTTGATCATCCCGTGAAGGTTCGTTCGCCAGTCCTTCGTATATCCAATTAGCCAGGGCTTGCCTATTGTCTTTTTGGAGGATTCTTTTGTGGTTGAATTTATTGCGAATATTTGCTAGTTCAATCAACACAGCAGGAGGTGAGGTTTTCCTTAAAACGTAGAAATTGCGCTGGTGCAAGTAGCCATTATAACCTCGATTCTTTTGATGAATGTTGTATTTTTCTTCAAATTTGTCCCTTAATTGAATAGCCAACTTTTTGGATGATTGGCTCTCTTTATAATAGCAGAAGAATACATCTTGTTTGTGAGATTCAGAATTAGAATCAATATGTAAAGAAAGTACTAGCTGGTCCCGATATCCCTTCTTTTTGTATTCATTATACTTCTTATTGATGTAATTGGTTCGTTGTTTTAATCTACTTAGCTGACCTAAGGGAATTTTCGATCCATCTGCAAGTCTTTCACTTTTATCACAACTCAGTATCTCCTTGTCTCTAATGCCGTTGCTTTTATCCTGGATAACCATTTCTACTATTGCCCCGTGCTGCCTTAAATTTCTTGCTAACCTGAGACTCACATCATAAGCGTATTCATCCTCGCAAAGTTTAGGTGAACAAGTCTTGCATATAGCTCCTGGATCCGGACCTCCATGACCACTGACTATATAATATACTTTGTTCTTTAAAGACTGATCGATGATATCAGTTCGCGCATATTTTTGACCATATAATTTATCATTTACCGCTCTTATATCTAACTTTTTGGACTTGACTGCAAGAGGTATTTCCGTTTTGTCACTACCATTTTCAGGTGCTCCAAGGTGGTTCAATTCTGTAGCCAAAACCCACAAGATTTTACTTTTGGTATAATGTGTGGATCTTATACCCTTTTGTAATAAGAGCTCATTGTATTCTTTTATCCTGACCGCCTTGTCCCAGTTATTGATGCCAATGGTCGACCTAATGCTTTTTCCATTGTAATTATATAAATGAATCGGGAGTACGTATTTTTTGCCCTTTAAAAGGATAGATGACTGATTCAAACCATTTAATGCATAAAATTTGTCTCGAAGTATCTTATTCTGTAATAGTTCGAATCTATCTAACAAAGTTGAAATCCCTTCCCCTGGCAGGGCCTTTACCTGATGCCTTTCTCCATCTTTAATGGTATCAGTTGCGCATAGGTTAAATGACGCAATGCTAAAAGACCAAAATATTAAAGCAACGTATTTCATTCATTTATTTTTGCAATGGCAACAATACCCTAACTTGTGCACGCGATGTTATCGGATATTTAATAATTCCATCAGGTTGGGAATTATCAAAACGTAATATCACACTCAAAAGTTGTAACTTACTGATTAGCAAATATATACATTTTATAAAAAAATCTAATATGTTAGCCAGTATAATTTTTTGATGTTTTTGTAATGCCTTGAAAGTGAGTGTATTAATAGCTCAGATTAAACATGATTTCCTAATTGAGTATCGTAGCTGGCCTCAGACACTGGCATTAATTCTTTTCATGTGGACGATAGCTTATGTCATATACAGGATAAGACCTGAGATCTCTGCTCAGGAATTTAATTTTGTCTTTTGGATATTCCTGCTCATCATTTCTATTAATGTGGCCATCCGGGGCGATAGTCATGCGGGACAATCTGAAAGACTATTATTGTATACACTTGTTTCCCCCGCCGTAGTACTGACTTCACGGATGATTTTTAACGTTTTCTACTTGATTGTAGTAGCATTGACATTTTATGCATCCATGCTACTCTTTTTTTATCCGCAGATAGAATTTCTTCCTGAATACGTAGTAGTTATTTGTGTTGGTGCTGGGGCGATTGGATCAGTTCTGGCATTTATTGCTGCTATATCGAGGCATGTTCAGGGTCAAAATACGGCAACAAGTGTTTTGTCGATTCCCTTGTTAATACCTGTGACTATCCTTTTAAATAGTATAGGAGGTAACTTGATTATGAGTAATCAGTTACAGGGAAGTAAATATGTGGCCCTTTCAGGTATCACATTACTAAGTATTGCGTTATCAATGTTATTATTTCCATATATCTGGCGAGAATAATGAAGTATAAATTTATTTATCAGAAGTGGTGGAAGATTATGGGATTAATAATCCTGCTCTATGTTTTTATAGCAGGATTCCTGATACCCTTAAGACCTGGCATTCTCGATGTTGACCAATATGCGCTTACATCAGGAGAACCCTACCAGGTCAATGTCACAACTTATAATGCTCATTTGAATAAAGATGGAAACAAGTTAGAAGCATATATAAAATTTGATTCCGTTCATTTGACGAAAGTCCCCTATGTATTGGTATCGGGGAGAAATAAATTGCAGTTAGGAGGAGAACTACCAGAATATTTCCCCTTTACGGGCCAAATTCACGATGCCACCTTAATCCTGCACGATCAAAATGATGGATATCTCTTGTTACCCTCTGCATTTATAATCGAACGTGGTGAGCAGGAGACTGTCAGTAGAGAAGGATGGAATGATAATATCGGAGTATACCAGCAGGATTGGAGTTTTCGATTTCCTTTCATGGTGATTTTATATGAAACGATACGTAATACTTTCTTCCATGTGGCCATCTGGATGGCCATGTTTGTTTTGCTCGTAGTCAGTCTGATATATAGTATAAAATATTTAAGGGTTCATGATATGACCTATGACGCCGTTGCTGCATCTTTTACGCATGTTGGGATTGGCCTGG
>JAJCYJ010000783.1 GCA_029262975.1 Saprospiraceae bacterium | reverse complement strand
GCATATTTTTAGGATATTATGGAATTTATTGTCATAAATTCGCGCCGTGAATACAATGGATACAAATACTATTCTAACCAATCAATTCAGGCGACTCAGGACCGAAAGGTCCTAAAATTATCTCCCCGGAAGATAGCACCTGAGCTATCAAAACATTTTTCATTTATATTTTAAAGTAGAGAATTCAGAAATTAGTCTGGCAGTCAATATGTCTTATAATATTCAAATTCGCATCGCTGATGAAAGCGATTTCCAACACGCACTTACAATATCTAATTGGTATGAAAGATCTTCCAAGGAGCGAGGTACAGGGATCGCGATTCGGACTCCAGAATATTTGAAAACAAAAATTCAAAATGGCAATGCCATTATTGCATTTGTAAATGATCAGCTGGCTGGGTTTTGTTATGTGGAAGTTTTTAGTTCTGGAGGATATGTCTCGAATAGCGGACTAATAGTTACCCATGAATATCGAGGAATAGGGCTGGCTAAAAAAATTAAAAAAATCGCATTTAATCATGCGAAGGATACAAATCCTGATGCCAAGATTTTTGGCATCACTACGAGCGATATTGTAATGAGCATTAACAGTGATCTTGGGTATAAGCCAGTATCATTTAGCCAACTGACCAATGATGAAGAGTTTTGGAAAGGATGCAGTAGTTGCAAAAACTATGATATTCTTACGCGTAATGAAAAGAAAATGTGTCTTTGTACCGGGATGCTGGCTCTTTCAAAAAACGCTAAAATGAAATTAGATCTTGACCATTTGATCATACAACCTGATAAAAAAAGTGATGCCTAAACAAAAAGTTGTACTTGCATATAGTGGGGGCCTTGATACCTCATATTGTGTTATTTACCTGCAGGAGCAAGGATTTGAAGTCCATGCAATTCATGTAAATACCGGTGGATTTGATGAAGATGAAGTTGTCGCACTAAGAAAAAGGGCAATAGACATGGGTGCGGTCTCCTTTAAGAGCATAAACAATGAGCAGGAATATTATGCTAAATGTCTGAGATATCTATTATATGGAAATATACTTCGAAATAATACTTATCCCCTTTCTGTAAGTTCTGAACGTGTCTTTCAATCCATTGCTATCCTGGAATATTGCCAAGATGTTGATGCGACATTTGTGGCACACGGGAGTACAGGCGCAGGGAATGATCAAATTAGATTTGATGGGGCTTTTGAAAGTTTAGCTGATCATATTCAAGTAATTACTCCGATAAGAGATCAAGTACTTACCCGCCAACAAGAAATCGATTACATCAATGCCAAGGGATTTCAATGGACAACGGAAAAAAGTAATTATTCAATTAATCAAGGCTTATGGGGTACCAGTATTGGTGGGAAAGAAACACTATCCAGCCGTGATACACTTCCAGAAGAGGCATGGTTGCATCATTGTGAGCGCACAGATTCTATTGATATAGAACTTACCTTTAGCAAAGGCCAGGCTATAGCATTAAACGGTCAGAAGACCGAGAGTCTTGTAGCTCTTATCAAACAACTCAATGCCCTGGGCAATGAATTTGCAATAGGTCGTGATATACATGTCGGCGATACCATAATCGGTATAAAAGGAAGGGTTGCGTTTGAGGCTCCGGCAGCACTGATACTTATAAAAGCACATGAGCTATTAGAAAAACACACGTTGTCAAAATGGCAAATACATTGGAAAAAACAATTAGCCGACTGGTATGGGATGTTTCTTCATGAAGGCAAGTATTTCGAACCGGTGATGCGCAATATCGAAGGATTCCTTACGGATTCTCAAGATACTGTTAATGGGAAAGTCTTTTTGAGATTACATCCTTATAGATTTGAACTAGTAGGAATTGAATCCAAAAACGATTTGATGAATTCTAGCTTTGGTCAATATGGAGAGGTTAATCTCGCCTGGACCGGAGAGGATGCCAAGGGGTTTACAAAAATATTTTCTAATGCTGACAAAATATTTTATCACGTTAATCCGGATAAGAAATGAACCAATTGCGTATAGGAATTATAGGTGGTGCAGGATATGTTGGAGGAGAAATGATCAGGTTATTACTGCACCATGATCTTTGCAAGATTGTATATATATCGAGTAAGAGTCAAGCTGGAAAACAAGTACATAGCATTCATTCAGATCTCAACGGGTGGACAGATTTAAAATTTCAGGAGGAAAAACAAATAGATGTTGACGTTATATTCCTCTGCATGGGACATGGTAAATCCAAAGAATACCTAAAAAAAATGCCGGTAAAGGATGATTGTATAATTATCGATCTTAGCAGGGATTTTAGATTAAATGAAGACCGAAATGACTTCATATATGGCCTCTGTGAATTAAACAAAGAAAAAATTAAAAAAAGCAAAAGGATTGCTAATCCAGGGTGCTTTGCCACTTGCATTCAATTAGGACTTCTTCCCTTAGCTGCAAATCATCAATTAGAATCAGAAGTTCATGTCACAGCCATTACAGGCAGCACAGGTGCAGGACAAAATCCAATCCCTACTACCCATAATTCATGGAGAAACAATAATATTTCCATTTATAAAGCATTTAATCATCAGCATCTTGGTGAAATTGTACAAAGCCTGAGTCAATTACAACCAGGATTTAAAAATAACGTCAACTTCATCCCGATGAGGGGGAGTTTCACAAGGGGCATTTTTGCCAGCATATATCTTGACTCTGAATTATCTGAAGAAGCAGCGATAGATATTTTCAAATCTTATTACGAGACATCTCCTTTTATTCATATATCTGATATTCCGATATCAGTCAAAAATGTTGTAAACACAAATAATGGAATTATTCATATAGCCAGGTATGGTCAAAAGCTCAGAATAGAATCCGCTATAGATAATTTATTGAAAGGGGCCTCAGGCCAAGCGGTACAAAACCTGAATCTTGTTATGAACTGGCCGGAAACCATGGGATTAAAATTAAAGGCGAGTGCTTTTTGATAATTCAAATAAATAAAAGATCGTGAATTTATACGACGTCTATAGTCTGTACAATGTAACCCCGGTAATGGGTAAAGGAGCATATATTCACGACGACAAGGGTATCAAATATTTGGACTTTTATGGAGGTCATGCCGTTATCAGTGTTGGACATACACATCCTCACTATATCCAGACTATTAAAAGTCAACTTGAAAAAATCAACTTTTATTCTAATTCTGTCCAGAACCCATTGCAACACGAATTGGCCGACAAATTGGCTACTTTAAGTGGACTGTCAAACTATGATCTCTTTCTTATAAATAGTGGAGCCGAGGCTAATGAAAATGCCTTAAAGTTGGCTTCTTTTTATAATAATAGAAAAAAAGTACTTGCATTAAATAATAGCTTTCATGGCAGAACTTCAGCAGCTATAAATGTAACCCATACAGGTAGAAAGCACCAGGCACCTATTAATCACGGAGCCGATGTGACCTACTGTCCCTTTACGGAAATAGACTCAATATTAAACGAAATCAATACGGGAGCATACACCGCAATCATCATTGAAGCCATTCAGGGCGTGGGTGGACTTGATATGATTGATCCACTTCATCTACAAAAAATCAGGAAAGCTTGTAATAAAACAGATACGATCCTGATCTTAGATGAAGTCCAATGCGGCTATGGCCGATCCGGAGATTTCTTTGCATTTGAAAGTTCAGATATACTTCCTGACATAATCACAATTGCAAAAGGAATGGGAAATGGATTCCCTATCGGAGGAGTATTGATCAATGCCGAAAAGATACCTCCAGTTAAATCAAGATTAGGAACGACATATGGCGGAAATCATTTGGCTTGCGCCGCAGGTATAGCAGTTTTGGATATTATAAAAGAAGAAAACTTGGTAGCCAATGCAGCTCACATGGGCATTCTACTCAAAGATCAACTGGTGGAATTACCCATGGTTCAATCCGTCAAAGGTCGTGGTTTAATGTTAGGACTTGAATTAGAATTTCCAATAAGTGAATTTCGAAAAAAGCTTATATACGATTACCACATCTTTACAGGCAACGCTACAAATCCAAATCTTCTGCGGATTCTCCCTCCACTTTCAATAACCGAAAATGAAATAAGTCTCTTTCTTGATGGCTTAAGAAAATGTTTAAAATCTATACCTAACTCATGAAACACTTTTACTCTGTCCAGGATGTTAGAGACTTGGATGATTTGATACTTACGGCACAAGGCATGAAGGCCCATCCCTATAAATACCAGGGATTGGGCAAAGGAAAGTTGATGGTTTTACTATTTTTTAATCCAAGTCTCCGTACAAAACTCAGTACACAAAAGGCCGCTATGAACCTGGGAATGCAGGTCATTAGTATGGATATGAAAGATAGCTGGGCCTGGGAATTTGAAGATGGTGTAACAATGAGATTTGATAAAGCAGAACACATCAAGGAAGCTGCGAATGTTATATGCCGATATGCAGACATAATTGGCATAAGATCATTTCCCGGGCTTAAAAACAAAGAAGAGGACTATAAGGATCAAGTGATCCAAAGCTTTATCAAATACAGTACGAAGCCAGTCATTAATCTTGAATCTGCTATTAGACACCCTCTTCAGTCGTGCGCAGATCTAATGACTATAAATGATTCTTCTAAATTCGATAAGTTAAAAATAGTCCTATCGTGGGCGCCTCATCCAAAAGCGCTACCTCAAGCAGTCTCAAATTCATTTTTAGAATGGATGTCTGCTGCAGGCCATAAAGTAACCGTTACACATCCCAAGGGATATGAACTTGATGATTATTTCATGAATGGTCATATCATTGAATATGATCAAGAAAAAGCTTTGAAAAATGCAGACTTTGTTTATGTCAAAAACTGGTCATCCGTTTCGGCTTATGGACAATGCTTGTCTCAAGAAGACAAGTGGATGATTACAAAATCCAAACTTTCACTAACTAATAATGGAAAATTATTACACTGTCTACCCGTAAGAAGAAATGTCGTTATATCTGATGATGCAATGGATAGCGAACATTCTGCGATCTATGATCTTGCAGAAAATAGATTGCATACTGCGCAAGCTGTGATTTACCATATCTTACGTGACATTCTATAAGAAATGATAACCCATGTACTTAATGGTGATTCTTTAGTTAGGCAACTCCCGGTTGAAATCTCACCATATATTGTAGCTAGAGAGTGTTTTATAGAAGGACCTGTTGCCAACACAGTAGAAGATGATTTCTGGGCAGATCGAAAGTCCTATCTGCAAGATTTAACAATCCAAAATAAGATTGATTATAATATTGACGTCAAAGCTGAATTTGAAAAAATCAAAAGCATTTCTGAATCTGCAGAAATCTGTCTTTGGTTTGAATATGATTTGTTCTGCCAAATAAATATGTGGTTTGTCATTAATTACATTCTTCGTCATCTTCCCCCTATAAAAGTATCCTGGGCAAAACCGGATCATCACAATTGGTCTGGATTTGGAATGATGTCTCAGTCATCTCTGAAGAAATCTTTTAATGAACGCATTGTACTTTCAAGCAACGACTTAGATAGCTTTGCAATTTTTTGGTCTTATTATCAATCCAGCAAATTAGAATTGATCAAGAAATCTAAATTATTGAACAATCCAAAATTTCCCAAACTAAAGTCTACCGTTGAAGCTTTACTCGATCTTCATCCTGTGTTCGGAGATAACCGTGTAGTTACAATATTAAAAAAGATAAAATCAGACTTTCCAAATGCACCTTTTGCCACTATATTTCAATTATTCTCAATTGAGGCTGGTATTTATGGATTAGGAGATGTACAGGTTCTAAAGATACTTAACGATATAGTAGGACACAACTTTTCGCAATCATGAAATCTTTAAATAATCTGTTGCTTTTAGGTGACCCAAGACTCTACCAGCCATGCGAGAAAGTATTAAAAGAAGAATTGCCACTTGTCGCAGGATGGGTAAATGACCTTCATAACGTGATGCAAGAAATTCGTCTGAGATTTCATTTTGGCCGAGGTATAGCCGCTCCTCAGCTGGGCATTATGAAAAGACTATTTTATATAAATATTGACAACCCAATTGTAATAATCAATCCTGAATTAAAATATAAAAGTGAAAAAATGATTGAGCTGTGGGATGACTGCATGAGCTTCCCTCATTTACTCGTCAATGTCAGGAGACATGCAAATATTGAACTTACTTATAGAAATGAACATTGGGAAAAGAAGAAGATAAGTGCTGACGGAGGGTTATCTGAATTAATTCAGCATGAGTATGATCACCTGGATGGAATCTTATGCATTGACAGGGCCATCGATAAGAAATCTTTCAAATGGCGACCATAGTTATTCGCGCATCCTGTAGCGTCTAATATTTAAATGTCTAATAGATCCTGTGCAGATCAATAAAATGAAAATGAGACGATGAACCAGTCGGGCTAAACATTATTTATAAAAAAATGATATCGGGAATGAGAAAGGCATATTTCAAAAAAAATGAACTTCTCAATTATCAGTTAGAATAGTGGCAAAAGGTAAATGTCATACTTCTTGCCTCTTCTTTTCACATGACAAGAATGAAATTATGGGGTGATACTTCACGCCGCAATTTTATTTATTTCTCTGAAAAGAAAGTTCATTGCATCGAAAAATGAAATTATTCTTTTACATAATTCCCCCAGATCCAACCTTCTTGATCGGCATATTTTATCTTGCACCATTGTCCGATATCACCATCTAACATTAACTGGCGATCATCATAATATAAAATACTTACGGTACTGCCAGATGGAATTCTAAGTAAGACGTCGCTTTCAAGTGATGGTTCGCTGCGCATATTTAAAGTGCTGGATTCAGTTGTGATAATTCCTTTCTTAAAACCATCATTGTCAAGACATTCCTCCAAGTCAGACTCTAACAAGGCAATTTTTGATTCTTGTTGCTCAACAAGGATCACTAGTTCCTTTTTGGTCAATCTGTTATGATCATTTGGATCAAGATCCCTGGTAAACACTGATGTTAAAACTGATGCCGGTGATTGTTTTTTGATAATCGAATAGCTAAGAAGTGCTACTATTAATGCAAATACGACAAAGCTAATCCAAGGCCAAAGTCGTGACTGATTACGATATTTTCGTCTGCGGCTCAAATATTCTGTATCTATTGAACTGATTGATACATCACTTCTACTTGAGCGAGGGTATATTGATCTGAAAGTCCTACCTGAATGACGTATTGTTTGTCTCCGCGAACTTTGACATGTCTGAAGTCATAATTAATATAACTTTCATCAACTTTTTTTTCGAAAATAAACCCACGCTCTTCTTCCAGCATAAATTGTGAGAAAAATTTGGAATCTTTTATCTCACTTTTTAGATCCTCTACAAGTCCGGCTGCACTTAGTTGGCTTGTAGCTGATTCAAAAATTTGAATTGAGTATCCTAATTCATTCTTAACCGTGACATCTTTCATGATGCCAAGATCACTTGATGAAACCTGGACGTCAACCGGTGCGTTTATTTTCAATGGTAATCCATGTGAAAGAAGATCAAGTGGTTGCAATTCTGGCGCTGCAGGCTTACATCCCTGAGTCAACATAGATAGGATAATAATGAAAGAAAATATCAATCTCATATGTACTTGGGTGCGGCTTTAATAATTTATGTCGTGATCTTAACAGTAGGAAGCGAAGATAAAATAAACACAAGGTAATATCGCGAATAGTGGGCCCTTAGGTAAATAAGAAATAAAAAAGACCCATCTTAAGAAGAGGGCCTTTTTTATATAAATTTATCATTATAGAGATGGTATCCTCAATATTTGACCTGGATAAATCTTATCAGGATGCGAAAGCATTGGCTTGTTCGCCTCAAAAATAATATTGTATTTCATTGGATCACCATATACTCTCTTCGATATTTTGGAGAGAGAATCACCGCTCATTACTTCATGAAAAGTTGATTCAGGCTCTGGATTATATACCTTGATATTGTCAGCTACGGCACCAATACCTTCTACATTACCGAGTGCCAAAATAATCTTCTCACGATCAGCATTAGTATCTGTAGACCCTTCAACGATGACCTGTTCTGCCAGTTCTATTCGCAACCCGCTTACAGGAATTCCTAATTCTGAGACCGCTTCGTTGAGTGCTTTAATTTTAGCCTGCTCTGCAGTAAGGGTAGGAGCAGTTTCTTTTTTACCGAAAACCTTTTTACCTGCACCTTTAATGAATGAAAATAAACCCATTTTTTATTTGATTTTAAAAGTTAATAGAATTGATGTCTTCAATCGACATAGTCATAAAAGGCAAAGATGTCCCTTTAGTTCCTTTTGGAGTATTAATATTTAAAATTATCCTTTTCTTTAACTATTTATACCTTCCAAAGATGAAAATCAAGATTTCCAGCATAGATATTATTCCGTTGCAGCTTAAATTGACAGAACCTTTTGTTATTTCAAAAGGCCCGTTACACCATGCCCGTATCACGGTAATTAAAATTTATACGGATCAGGGGCTATATGGCATAGGTGAGTGTTGTCCCTTTCGGACCATTCATGGAGAGACCCAAGCTGGATCGGTTGCATCCGCTAAAGAACTAGCTTCACTTCTGATAGGTCAAGACCCTTGTCGTATCAGAAGACTGGTCCAGATAATGGATAAATCATTGGCAGGACATGCTTCAATCAAAGGGGCGTTTGATATGGCTTTGTATGATTTGAATGCAAAAATCGCAGGTCAGCCCCTCTATCAATATTTAAATGGCGATCCAGATAAAGAAATATATACTGATATGACCGTCAGCTTGCTTGCCCAGGATGAAATGGTGGCAAAGGCCGTAAAATATCAAGAACAAGGATTTCCTTCTTTGAAAATTAAATTAGGTGATCGATCCGGGGCGATGGATATCAAAAGAATGAAGGCGATCCGAAATGCTGTCGGCCCTGATTTACCTTTATGTATCGATGCCAATCAAGGTTGGAATTATAATGAAGCTGTCCATGCTTTGAAGGGGATGGAGGGCTTGGATATAATGCATTGTGAAGCCCCGATATTTGCCGGCAACATTATTCATCTTAAGTCACTCAGGGGTCTTTCTCCTATCCCAATTATGGGTGATGAATCAATATTCAGCCATAAAGATGCCTTTCAAATGCTCGCTCTTGGATGTATAGATTTGATCAATATTAAAATCGGTAAGTCCGGTGGTATTACCCATGCGATGAAAATTGCAGCTATCGCTGAATCCCATGATATATATTGTCAGGTCGGATGCTTTTCAGAATCCAGATTAGGTATTTCTGCGCTCGTTCATTTCGCAACCGCCTGGGATAACATAGTCTATTTCGATCTTGACGCTCCTTTGATGCATTCTGAAGATCCAATCATTGGAGGTATTACATATCACAAAGATTGGCGTGTCACTCTTCCCTCCACTCCAGGAATAGGAGCTGACTATGATCCTGCATTTCTGTCGAGATTTGATTGTATGCGTGTGATCAGCTAATAATCTGCCTAAATACGAATGTCAACTATCAAAAAAAATTCTTATTCATGTTGAAAAGGCTGAAAAATACGTTCTTTAGAGATTACCATCAATTTGATTACCTCAAGGATATTACATTTGTAGATACGATCCGTAGCATGAAGAATATATATCAAGTTTTAGCCTTTCTTATTCTTTTTACCTTAACCCAGTCTTTAAAGGCCCAGGAAAGATTCGAAAGACGTTATCCAGTCATTTCCAGTAGTGTGACTTCTAATTCATTAGCAACCGCAGGACAAGGCTATGCCTCGCTGGGTATAGAGGTTAATTTGGACGACGAAAAGGAAAACATCAATGTGACTTTTTTCGACAAGAAAGGAACAGTGAATAATAGTGTTTCTGTTTTTTATGGAGACAGTATTAAAATCCAAAGAGCAGGACAGATCATCAGATTGGCAGATGGAACATATTTATTTTCAGCTGTCCTGGCAAAGGATTCATTAAATAAAGTAATTACAAGGATTGATGGATTTGGCAATCATTTCTGGACAGTGATCACAGGAGTCGAGACGGACCTGCAAAGTCTCAGTTCAGCTCCTTCATTAGTTATGGAGGTGCCTATTGAAAAAATATATCACGCGCATGTCATCAGTGGTGAAAATAACACAACAGACGTCCAATTAACAAGTATAGATTATAATGGAGAAATTGAATTTGTCAGACGGATAAGTTTCGATGACGGCAGTGGAACCCCTGTGAATGAGCGATTCCTCAGAATGCAACTAGCAGCAGATTCAACAATTATGATCCTCGGGACTACGGATAATCCCAATGCCCCAGTATTTCTGACTAAAATGGATACAACTGGTAATATTCTATGGACGCGCAGTTATAATGGAGATTTCGGAAGGGTGCTTGATACCGATGGATATGATTTTGTTCAATTGATCGATGGTACATGGGTAATACTGGGTTCTGTATTGCCTACGAACACACAGCGACAAGAAGGGTTTATTATGAAGATTGATGGTCAGGGCAACTTACTCAGAACAGAAGCTATCAGACCTGCCTCGTTGCAATATCAACTTTATGCCAATGGAATAGTTGGAACAAAAGACACTTCCGTAATTGCGGCATTTAAGCGGCACGATATGACAGCCAATATTGTACAACCACTCTTGGTCAAATACGATCTCGATTCAATAATTGACTATCAGATATTGTTGGATACTGTCTCGGATGAAGATCTTTTCGTGGGAGCTCTGGAGACTGTGGATAGTATAAGTGCTACCTATTATGCAACTACAGTTAAAGATGATAATAACATCCCTATGCTTTCGAAAGTCGATGAACAGGGAAAAACAAATTGCGAAGATCCGGTGATCGCCATTCAGATTGATACAGTTAATTTTAGCCGGGATACATTGTCTGTAACCATTACTGAGTTGATGGTGGATGATTCTGTGCAAGTAGAAACCATGGGTTTTGGAAGATTTGATCCCCCTACTTTGATTCTACGAGATACCACATATTGCCCCCAGGATCCTGTTAATTATTTTGTCGATGCTTCTGTAAGAGGAGGGTCATTTTATATATGGGACGATGGTAACATGGACAGCACGCGAACATTCACAGAAGAGGGTATGTTCATGGTGACTGTAACCGTAATAGAAGATATCTGTTTTACTTTATGCGATACAGTGACAATATCCCAACTTGATTTTCCCCAAGTATCGATAGCCAAAAATTTCGGCAATTACTGCACTACTGGTAATGGTATATTGGTGGCTGAAGTTATGGCTTCATCTATCGAATCATTTGAATGGAGCACAGGATCAACAGAACAGGGCATCGTTGTAGACGGTACACCCATGAATTATTCTGTTACGATAACCGATGGCTGTGGAAATAGTGCTGAAGCTTCTGTATCAGTCAGTGAGTCTGACTACTTAATGCCCAATCCTTTAGGTCTACAGGTAAGTGATGAAAATTTATGTGTGGATGGCACACTCACCATCACAGCCACAGCTCAGACCTTGCCTGAAGCAGTGACATGGTCTACCGGGGCAACCAATACTTTAGCTATATCAGTTTCAACAGAGGGCACATATTCAGCTGATGTCAGTGGTTTTTGCCCTGATAGTGAGTCTATTAATATTGGTTCAGATGATTTTATTCCTCCTGTAGCTGCTGAAATAACTTTTGAATGTGCAACACCAGCCATATTAAGAGTTGTAGGTACTGGGTTTGTCAGTCAGACCTGGTCTACAGGAGAAACTACTTCAGCCATAAGTATCAATGAAGTTGGTACATATAGTATCGTATTAGTAGATGAATGTGGTGTAGAAAATACTTCGACAGAACCTTTTGTTGTAACAGCAGAGATCCTGGATCAATGTACAAATTGTGATATTCCCTGTTTGCTTTGGCCGAATGCCTTTCAACCAAGAAGCAATGACCCTGATAATGTTTCATTTGGACCTAAACTTCGCAGTACTTGTACCACAGGACTTGCCAGTTATGAGCTAAATATTTTTAACAGATGGGGAAAAAATATTTTTACTTCTGAAGACGTCAATCTAAAATGGAACGGTGAAGTTGATGGCAATCCTCAGCCAGGAGGAGTATATTATTATTGGTCTCGATACAATGATGGATTAACTACATGCGAACGTAAAGGAGATGTTACTCTTTTAAGATAGCTATGTGATGTCAGATGTCTACGATCTTATCATCATCGGGGGAGGACCGACAGGAATAAACGTTGGTGTTGAAGCTGAGAAAGCCGGTTTGCATTACCTTATTTTGGAAAAAGGGATGTTGACCAATTCAATCTTTCATTTTCCTGCTAATATGACCTTCTTTTCAACCTCCAAAAAACTGGAGATTGCAGATATTCCATTTATTTCTCATACTGACAAACCTACCCGAAGAGAAGCATTGGAATATTACCGGCGAATAATCGAAAGCTATAAACTTCAAATACACTTTTACGAGGAAGTGACGTCATTGGCTCATGAGGAAAATATATTCAACATCGTATCAAGTAATGCCGAATATAAAGCCACTAATGTTGTGGTAGCCACAGGGTATTATGACAAGCCAAGTATGCTTCATGTCCCCGGAGAAGGCTTAACCAAGGTAAAACACTATTATGACGAAGCTCATCCTTATGTCGGACAAAAAGTACTTGTAGTTGGGGCTGCAAATTCGGCTTGCGATGTGGCACTGGAAACCTGGCAAAAAGGAGCACACGTCACAATGGTTATAAGAGGACCTGAACTATATAAAAAAGTTAAATATTGGATATTGCCCAATATTCAAAATCGGATAGCAGAAGGATCTATTCCTGCATATTTTAATACTACGATTAAAGAAATTACCTCAAAGACCGTTATTCTTAATACCCCCCAAGGCGAAGTCACTATAGAAAATGATTTTGTTCTGGCTATGACAGGATATCTGCCGGATTACGCGTTACTCGAAAAGTTAGGAGTCCCAATTTCCACAGACACCAAAAGATATCCTGTTTATGATAAAGAGACGCTCGAAACTACGACCTCCGGGTTATATGTTGCAGGTGTTTTGTTAGCTGGAATGCAGACAAGCAAGCTATTCATAGAAAATTCTAGACACCATGGAGCTCTTATCGTTAATCATATTTTGTCTAAAAAAGTCAACACAGTATAGTGATATGGTCAATTGTTATATTTTTGTCCGAAATTCATGATTATTATGGCAAAGTCTACTTCATCTAAGAAAAATAACTGGTTGTTCTTCGGCATCTCTGCCGCTGTGACTTTATTCTTATTATTCTTTGCAAATCAATGGTTTTGGGTAGGACTGCCATTCACACTTACCTATCTTGTCCTTGCCATGGATAAGATGTAAAATAATGATCCTTCATCAATCTTTCCTTTTCTTCAATATGGGTTAATATTGTATTAAGATGGCCTGATTACTGCCAATTCCAGGTTCTTTTCACGTCTTCGTAATAATTAAACTGCATTGTTATGAAAACTTATATCTACTTAATTGCAACAACTTTCATATTCACAACGGCATGTAAATCTGTTGAGAAATTAGTTGACCAGGGGCGATATGACGAGGCAATTGTACTCTCTACTAAAAAATTGGCTGGCAAAAAGAATAAGAAAACCAAGCATATTAAAGCTTTGGAAAAAGCATTTGACAAATTAAATGCACAAAATCTGGATTATATTTCTCTTCTCCGCGCCAAGGGTTCGGGAGAGAATTGGGAGGAAATTTACAATTATGCATCCCATATACGATTAACACAAGAAAGAGTACGTCCATTTATGCCATTGGTTAGTAAAGATGGATATGTAGGAGACTTTGACTTTATCAACGTTAATCCTCTATTAGATGAAGCTGGATCAAAAATGTCTGCATTCTTATATCGGGATGGGTCGGCAAAGTTGACCAAAGCAAAGACGACTCAAAATAAATTATTAGCTCAAAAAGCACATCGTCAATTCGAAAGAATTGGAAGGTATTATGACACTTATAAAGATGTCAATACACTGATGGAGGAGAGCCTTGATTTAGGAAGGTTTTACATATTGTTGAAAATGGATGAATCAATCAAAAATTATATTGGCATAAATCATTTTATTCCTCTGGACGTAAATACTAAATGGATCGCCTATTATGATGACCATCAGGAAGGTGTAAGTTTTGATGCAGTAAGTTCCCTGTATATTGAGAACATTGATATTTCTCCAGAGCGTGAGGTTATTAATAATTTTATAGAACAAAAAGAGATAGAATCATGGGTAAATGCTCGGGATGCGTCTGGTAATATTCTAAAAGACACGCTTGGCGAAAATATTAAGGTTCGAGAAATTGAAAAAGTTCAAGCGAGAATACAGGAGATTATAAGAACGAAAGACGCTATTATAACCGGCCGTGCAGAAACTGTAGATTATGAGACAGGTGCGCTGATTAAGCAGGATATCTTCAATCATGAAATACATTTTACAAGTGATGCCTGTACGTTGAACGGAGATGAAAGAGCGCTTTCAGAAAATGTAAGAAAGCGTGTTAATTTTAACTTGCTCCCCTTCCCCCAAGATTATGAAATGGTAGAAGAGGGGTCTTATAAGATGCATGATAACTTTATAAGTCACATACGTCGTTTAGATTTATTCCGATACTTTGAAAAGGTTATCACCCCGAATTAGTAAGAAATATTTAACAAGAAAAATCGCAATTGGATAACCTTTTCATTTCCTTCTTTGTTTAATTAATAATATGGCCTTATCCATTTTCATAGCTCTATTACTCAATGTCAGTTATTCTGAACATGACATTCATTTGAGTATCTGTGATATTGAGATCAAGGAGGACCATATCTCCTTGACTTTGAAGACTTTTCTGGATGACCTTCAACTAGCAGTAGGATTAGTGCCGGGAGCGGAAATTCCAAAAAATTATTCCTCTGCTGACGAAATGATCGCCAAATATATCAGTACGAGTATCCACATACAATTGGGAGATCAACCTGTTACTTTTGTGTTAGAGGATATTTCAGGTTCTGTAGATGCTGTATGGATCACTGTCAGGGTTGATAAAAATAAACAGTCTGGCAAATTGAAGTTTACGTCTTCATTCCTGACAGAGCTATATAAGGATCAAACTAATCTTGTAAATGTGCGTAATGGCAAGGAGAAGAAATCATTTATTTTAGATAAGAAAAAGCATGAATTCGAGGTATTATTGGATTGAATTCTCGTTCATATTCTTCATTAGTATTTTTATGAACTCTTGTAGTTCTGAGCCTGACACAACGACGGTTGATCTTAATTTCTCGTTAACTTATGAAGGAAGCCCACTTGTTGCTTTCGAGCATTTTAGTTATCCTCTGGGATACGATGTCTTCTTTACAAAATACAGTCTCTATTTGTCTGATATTATACTTCATGGGAATGAAGAAAATTATAAGTTAAGTGAAGTAGAATTTATAGATCTTCTAACAGGTGTTACCAGTGTTGCTGCGGCCTCTGAGGGAAAATCAATTCTTTATACAGGTGTTCCTGCAGGTATTTATAATGCGATCTCTTTTAATATCGGGGTTCCAACATCTGTTAATGCAACCGCTCCTGCATCATATGATTCGAACAATCCTTTAAGTAATAATGGAGAATATTGGGTCGGATGGTCTAGCTATATCTTCAATAAAATTGAAGGCAAGTATGACAGCGATGATGATGGTGATCTTGAATCAGGTATCGCTTTACATATAGGATCCGATCA
>JAJCYJ010000782.1 GCA_029262975.1 Saprospiraceae bacterium | reverse complement strand
TCATAGCCAGTTAAACTATCGTTAAACAAGAACAAGAAAGATTTATTCTGTTCAATTTGCAGTTGAACAGGATGATTGAAAAATTACAAACAAAGCAAATGAAAAAGTTTAGAACATTAAGTGCATTTATTATAGGATCATTCCTGTGGTATGGCGTCCAGGCACAAAAAATTGCGGTGGTTGACATAACAGCAGTATTACAAGAACTTCCAGAGTATGTTACTGCCCAGCAACAACTCGATAAAATTGCTGCTGAATGGAATCAGGAAATTGCAGGAGAATATGATAAGATAAAGAGTCTTTATAACAAATACCAGGCAGAGCAGGTATTGTTAAGTGAAGAGGTAAAGTCGCAACGCGAAGAAGAAATCATGCAAAAAGAAAAGATGGTACGAGAACTACAAAAAAGAAAATTTGGCGCCGAAGGAGAGCTCTTTCTTAAACGACGAGAATTAGTAAATCCTGTCCAGGAAAAAGTGTTTGCGGCAATCGAAACATTTGCATTAGACCGAGGTTACGATCTAGTTTTGGATAAAGCTGGTTCAGCTGGAGTACTCTTTGTGGGTGAGGAATTTGACAAAACTGACCTTGTTAAGAGAAGACTAGGTATCAGATAACTTTCTCTTAAGACATTAGGCGACTATATTTGCGTCCTAATTTTATAAAAAACACAATCTTCTTAAGAAATGAATAAACTACGTACATATTTAATATGGTGTATCTGCCTCTTCGCTACTATAGCAGTAAGCGGGCAAAAATTTGGATACATCAACTCCCAAAAGCTGATACAGCAGATTCCTCAGGTAAAAGAGGCAAATGCTCAATTAGCCACCCTTCAGACACAATATGAAAAATCTATTGAAGACAGAGCAAAAGGGTTACAGACTAAATATCAGGCACTTTTGAGAAAACAAGAACAGGGAGAAATCTCGCCGAAACAATATGAAGTTGAAGCACAAGCTCTAGAAAAAGAGCGATTAGATATTTCTAAGGCACAACAGGAAATGCAACAAAATCTCGGTACAAAAAGTGAAGCCTTGCTCAAGCCAATAAGAGATCGTATCAGTAATGCGATCAATGAAGTAGCTGCAGAAAATGGTTTTAGCTACATTTTTGATTATAGCCTTGGGATTATCCTTTACGCTGATGAGTCGTCAGACGTTAGCAAGTTAGTTCAGGCCAAGTTGGGGCTTTAAGCATTTTTACAAAACATAATAGAAAAAGAAGCTTTCTGGTACCAGAAAGCTTCTTTTATTTATATCAGCATTATTATGAAAATTAGAAGATTGCTTTTTGTACTCTTTTTTACAATTTTAAGCTCCTCAATCATAACTGGCCAGCCTCAGTATGATAAAACAATCATTGCTTCATTCGAAGAACTTAAAGAGGCCATTATCAAGGTTGATCTTTGGGTTTTAGTCAATTTGGCGCATCCAAATATTGTAGCACTTGGAGGGGGGGCATCGCACTATCTAGATGATTTAACTTCAGAATATAACATGTATGAAGCGAATGATATGGAATTAAAAGATTTGACGATCAAGCAAACTTCTAAAATTATCTCAGCGAATGGTAATTTGCAGGCAATGGTGCCTTATATACGCTCTTGGCTAGTTGATGGACAAGTGATACAGGAAAAACATTTTTTTCTGGTGACTTCTCAAGATAAAGGAGTATCATGGAATTTTACAGATATGAATAAATATGATAGCAGGAGCATAAAACTTTTTATTCCCAATTATAATGAACGTCTTAATATTTACATAAACTCGATCAATCATTAGAACATTAAGCTGATTTCATTTTGAGTACTTCCAAATATATACAATTAGAAAAGGAGCTCGCGCCATATAAGAAAATCATGAGCCTTGCTTCTGATTCGATTACTGATCAGGAAATTACGAAATATCCTATTTTCGTAATCCATCAGCATAATCTTGAAATCGGTGTTTCTTTAACCGGAGAAGACGATTTAGGTGTCTGGAAAATTCAAGCTTCAAGTCTTGAAGAATTTGTTTCTAAGCAGCTTATCGAACCTAATAAAATAGATTCTTTCAGAACGATCTATAAAAACTCAGCAAAGTTTTTTTGTCTTTTTGTGATCAGCGAATTGGGTGCCAAATTTATTTTCTTGCCGAGGTAATTTCTTTGATTCAAGAATATTTCAAAGTCTTTGACTCAAGCATCGATCTGTATATTTACTTTGCGACTTGAACAATTCGCAATGTTGTTTTCTTGTTCAATTTGATAATCTCATCTATGGGGAGCACTTCTACTGATTTTATTGATACCGACAATGAGAAGGTGCTTCATTCAATTCGTCCTGCTAAGATTATACCCCCGATCATAATTGGTCTGATAGTAATTTATCTGTTGCTCAAAAACCAACTGAATCTTGAAGAACTCAATAATATTAGTTGGTCAGCTAAGGCATTTTCCTGGGTTTTTATTTCGATTACTGTCTATGCATTCCGACATATACTCTATTCATATCGGTTACGTCTCTTATCAGAAGGAGATTTTTCGTGGTGGAAATCTATAGAACTGGTGACCATACTGGAGTTTGCCAGTGCCGTATCTCCTACAAATTTTGGTGGAAGTGCCGTCGCATTTTTCTTACTTATTCAGGAGAATATTTCAGGTGCAAGAGCTACAGCTATTGTTATTTATACAATTATTATAGATACTCTCTTCTTTGTCTTCAGTCTTCCTCTACTCTATGTCTTATTGGGAAGCAATATTTTCATTCCCGCTAAAAATGTGTCCACTATGTGGGGAGGAATGGGAATTACATTGATAATTGTGTGGGTAATTATGGCCGCTTATGGTTTTTTACTGTTATATGGGCTTTTTGTACAACCGAAACATATTAAAAGCCTTTTGATCTGGATTTCGAAATGGCCTTTTTTAAAAAAATCAAAACCCCGAATTCAAGGGGCAGCTGACGACATAGAAATAAGTTCATTGCATATCCGGGATATGTCATGGTGGTTCCATTCCAAGCTGATTTTGGCTACACTAATCGCTTGGATCTTGAGGTTCTTTACAGTAACCGCTATCTTACTTGCGTTGAATCCTGGAATGGCACAATCTCTATATGATCATATTATCCTTTTAGGCAGAGGTGAAGCATTGTATGCCGTTACAGCATATAGCCCGACACCCGGTGGAAGTGGCGTCGCCGAAATAATTTTTGGTCAATTTTATAGCGAATATATTTCTCCTGGAATTGCTGTGATTGCAGCTTTGTTGTGGCGGGTGATTACGTATTATCCATATTTGATACTCGGTGTGATCATTATTCCAAATTGGATAAGAAAACTTATTAATAGGCGTCGAATAAAATCTTTAAGTCATGACTCGTAATATTATTTTGGCTGTTATTTTTCTAGTGCTCACTTTTTTCGCCTATGACTTTTTCTTGAAACCTCCCAGCTTTAATAGCGGTGCTAAAGCGCCAGATTTTAGTGCTCCGTTAATCAATGGAGATGAGTTTAGACTCTCCGATTTAAAGGGTGATTATGTCCTTTTAGACTTTTGGGGGTCTTGGTGCGGGCCATGTATTAAAGAAATTCCTGCTCTTATAAAGTTCAATAATAAGTATCATGATCAATCTTTTTCGGATGCAGGCAACTTTCATATAGTCAGCATTGCTCTTGAAAAATCAGATAAGCATACTAAACGAATCATAGAATCACGAGGACTTAATTGGAATTATCACATCATAGACGTCAGCCGGATTGTAATGATGTCTTCGCTTGCTCAATTATTTGATGTTAAAGAATTACCTACAAAATTCCTCATTAACACAAAAGGAGAAATTATGGGTACGAATCTATCAATTGAAGAAATGTCCAAAATACTGGATGAACGTCTTAATTAATTTTAGCTCTGCCTTTATTCTTTTATGCTTCCTGGCATATTTAAAATGAGCATTATTTCTGATGTCTTTTTATCTCTCTATTTTTTATCTGAAATATTAATTTCATTAGAGCTAATCACTTCAGCGATAAGCTTTAGGCAATAGTTTTTACCCATCAAAATAGAATATGATACGTTTAGGAATTTTCGATCAAGTCGTCTCTCAAAAAGCTCTTGATACTTATACAAAACTTGTTCAAAAAACCACACGTGTTAAAACAAATGAAGTCACGGATGGAAGTGACAAATTGATCTTTTTTAAACACATTCCGGAAGGAAATCAAATGATGAATGTCTCCGAAGTTCAAACTGTACTTAATCAACTTGGGTTCTTTCCGGGAGGACAAGTTGATGGGATGCCAGGGTGAGGGCTCGAAAGTTAATAGTGTAGTTTGTCTGGACTATTTTTTATCAGGCGGGTTTAAAATAAGGTTGGTTGTCCCTTATCATTTCCTTCATTATTCTTTCGCAATCGGGCTGTGGTCATACCCATGCCCTCTAACTTTAACTCCTGGTGTATTTCATAAGTGAATTCCGGAAATATTCTTTCTCCTGTGGGTTTTAATAAATTGAAATCTTTATCTCTTGGGTTTTTAATAGCCGGAGAGATAGGATAAGCATTTAATTCTTCTGAGGGATAGGGTTTTAACATTGGTGTTATCTCGCTTAGTGGTTCATCTGCCAGCCATTTTTGCTCCTCCTCCTCTGATAGAATCACCGGTGATCGATGGTGTCCTATCTTTTGAAGAAGTTGATTCGCCACCGTGGTAATAATAGAAAATGAAGAAGAGACTTCTCCTGTCTCCTTTTTTACCCAGTTATCCCACAATCCTGCAAGAGCAAAGGGTCGGTTTTTATCTCTCATATAGATGAGATATGGTTTGCTTAATTTTTCTTTCAAGGGCCCTTCAATAAAGGCATCTGCTATTACAAGACATCTCTTTGTTCTTATCACTTGTCTGAATGCGGGCTTACTTATTATACCCATCGTCCCGGTATAATTAGGATCGTTTTCCTTGTTGTGGTCTCCTTCTGATCGCGCATTGAATAAATACATTTTTTTCTTTGCCCAGAATGGTGTCAGTCCAAATTGAAATAGTTGTATTTGATCTGGTTGTTCATTCGTAATGACCGGAGCTCTGTCTCCTATCGAAATATTTGACATAGGGCCAAAGAGATCTGCCGGAGGAGGTAAGACTCGAAATCTCTTTTGTATTGTCTTAAGTGTTGATATAACTACGTAGCGTCCACACATGATCTTTGTGTTTTATACCAAATTGAATATAGAATGATGCCGGAAATGACGCTAACTTATATTCAAATTGGTCATATATAAAGCTAAAGTATTGGTTTTTATTTCTTGTTGGAGATTCGAAATCTCTTCCTTTGCTTCTCCGCGAATAATTGTATCATCTTCTCGGTCCTCTTTATGTCAGAGGGCGCATTTCAATTCTCCATATTTACAACGCCGAAGGTTTTGCCTATTTTAACCCGGGGTTGGCAGTCCCAGGTTAAGAGTCCAGAATAAACGCTCACTGGCGGTAATTTTGAGTGTTTTGAAAATCGTGACAACTGATAATCCCAAATGTTGAATTGAACCTATCGAGGAGCATCAACTTGTTATATAAATACATTTATTGGTGTCGGTGTGCCAGCAACGGAGGTGGCTCCCCGGTAAAGGGGTTCATCCTTCCGATGGTCCTCGCCTGCATTCCTTCAGCACGCATCACCGCCCGGTCCCCAAAACGCTCTCTGATCCTGTCCATCGCCTGATAAAGACTAATGATCTCCTCACTGTCTTCAAACATATTCATTTGATAATTGCCGCCTACAAGGCTGCTAAATCGCACACCCACCAATCGCACCAACATCCGCCTATTGTATAACTTTTCAAATAATTCCTTGACCTTCGGTATAATGATATGGTCGGCAGAAGTATAAGGCACCCGACACTGCAATGTCTGTGTTTGAAAATCTGAATACCTTACTTTTACAGTGATACAACCTGTCAGCTTTTGTCCCCTGCGTAACTGAAAAGAAAGATTTTCTCCCATTGCCGTGAGCAAGGCTCTTAATCTCACTACATCGATGGTATCCTTCTCGAAGGTGCGTTCTGTAGAAATAGACTTTCGTTCATTGTATGGTATTACTGGTGTATTATCAATGCCATTAGCCTTCTTCCAAATCATTGTTCCATTCTTGCCAAAGACACTTTCCATCATCTCGACCGGCATCTTCTGCACGGTCCCGATAACCTTTACACCCAGG
>JAJCYJ010000781.1 GCA_029262975.1 Saprospiraceae bacterium | reverse complement strand
GACCAATCAAATCTCAAATCCAGATCCATATGGATTAAATCCCAGTCTCTGTCAGCAGCAGCCTGGTAGACAGGCAAAACATATCCGCGGGGTGCAGTAACTTGCAACTCCGGCAGGGTTCGTTCTTCAGTATATTCTTCTTCCAGAGGATCATCTTCCGGCACATAAATATCATCTTCTGATTCTTCCACAGATATTGGCTCTGTCTCCAGAATCTCATCTTCTTGTGGGTCGTATTGTATGTTTTTCTGTGTGCTGCATCCCACTAGAAAGTATCCGATCAGTGGGATAAGAAAGTACTTGTTCATTTCTAAATAATTACGATAATTGACTTTTTACAATAGTGGCAAGTGTCTTGCCATCAGCCTTACCTGAAAGCTTTTGGGCCGCCAGACCCATCACTTTCCCCATATCCTTCATGCCCTGGGCACCCGTCTGGCTTATGATTTCTTTTATTATTTCTGTTACTTCTTCTTCTCCCATTTGTTCTGGAAGAAAGCGCTGTATTACTTCTATTTCTTCGGCCTCAATTTTTGCCAAGTCTTCCCTGCCTTGTTTTTTAAATATATCATATGATTCTTGCCGCTGCTTTACTAATTTCTGCAGCAGTTTAATTTCTCCTGCTTCATCAAGATCCTTACCGCTTCCATCTGTCTTGGATAACAAAATGGCAGCTTTGATCGCGCGTACACCTCGAAGAGCGGCCTGGTCCTTACTTTTCATGGCGGCTTTGAGATCACCCATGATCCTTTTTTCTAAACTCATAACTTATTGATTATTGATTGTGTTTGTTAATTGGATAAAATCCTCAAGAGATAATTGTTCCGGTCTTTCGGTCATAATCTTTAAATCGAAAAGGTTGGGATCGATTACATATGGTTTTAACGTATTGCGCAACATTTTCCTCCGTTGATTAAAAGAACTTTTGACAATTAATCTGAATAATTTCTCATCACAAGGTAGTTGGTAATCTTTTTTTCTTTCCAATAGCAGGATCGCACTGGTCACTTTAGGAGCTGGAAAAAATGAACCAGGGCTTACCTTAAATAGTACTTTGGGTATATAATGTGCCTGTAGCAGGACACTGATGACACCGTATACTTTTGATCCGGGTCGTGATGCAATCCTTTCAGCTACTTCTTTTTGAAACATCCCGACTATCACCGGAACACAATCCCTGTATTTATCTATTCGAAATAATATCTGACTCGAGATATTATAGGGGAAATTACCAATAATATTATATTCCTTATTTTCAAAAACTGTCTCTAATGGGAGTTTTAAAAAGTCTTTCTGGATGAGTTGCTCCGGACCCATATCAAATGTCTGTTGCAAATGATGGACCATATCCCAATCTGCTTCCACCGCTTTAAAGTGAATATTTTCAACTTCAAGTAAATATTTTGTCAAGGCCCCTTTGCCAGGTCCGACTTCGAGCACATTTGACCCTTGAATGCGCGTCATAAATTCTCCTACGATGCGCATGCTTACCGCTTCGTTAATCAGAAAATTTTGCCCGTATGATTTTTTAGGCTTCAAGAAGTCACAATTTAGCCGCAAAAGTGTTGCTTTTTCTTCACATCGGGGTGGATTATGTACAGAACAACGTTTTATGCCAAATTAGCTATAAAATGTCGCATAATTTAGCGTATAGTTTTCCAATTTCTTCGTTAAAATTACCTGCCTGCTCGACCGGGATCTCACGGGCAGGCAGGCTCGCCATAACTAAGGCTATGTCTTCCAGTACACCCGCATTCACGGTTCCTTCTCTTCGACTACTTTTTGTAGTCGACTCTTCGAGATCGATCAGTCATCCCTCGACATTGAAAAACTCTTTCGAGAAATTATATGCGACAAAATACACCGAAATTGGTATTGCAAACTATTTTGATTTCGTGGATCTCATACAAATGTTAGTTGTCAACATTCAGAGTGGTATATTCGTGCTCTTAAGAATAGGTGAAATGAGTAAAGTGAAATTAGGCATTTCGATAGGTGATATTAATGGCATCGGACCGGAAGTGATTATTAAGGCATTGAGCAACCCCATGTTGTTAAATGAGTGTATTCCGATAATCTATGGGTCATCCAAAGTATTGGGTTATCACAAAAATATCGTTCAGGATCCGGCATTCAGTTTTATTAATGTCGGAGATGCAGACAAGGCTTCTTCTAGTAAAGTCAACTTAATCAATTGCTGGCAGGAAAATGTCACCATAAGTCTGGGTGAGGCTACACAGGAATCAGGTAAATGTGCTTATATCGCTTTGGATAAGGCCGTAAATGACCTTGTGGATGGTCGAATTGACGCCCTTGTCACGGGTCCTGTCAATAAACATGCAATGAAGTTAGCAGACTTTCCTCATCTGGGTCATACTGAATATATAGCAGAAAGATCCAAGAGCAAGGGTCATGAATTGATGATGTTAATTTCAGAAGCCTTGAAGGTGGCGGTGTTAAGCAGTCATGTTCCTTTGAAAGAAGCCGCTAAAAAAGTAACTAAAAGCAGGCTTAAAGAATCCATCACAACATTAAACGAATCCCTCATCAGGGATTTTGGTAAAGAAAAACCTACCATCGCTGTATTGGGTCTCAATCCTCATGCTGGAGATAGTGGGGAGATAGGAACTGAAGAGGATGAAATATTATCTCCTGCAATTTTAGAATTGAAGGAAAAAGGTATGCTTGTCAGTGGTCCATATCCCGCAGATGGCTTTTTTGGAAGTGGTAACTATAGAAAATTTGATGCGATACTTGCCATGTATCACGACCAGGGGTTGATCCCTTTTAAGACGATATCCTTTGGTTCGGGTGTAAACTTTACTGCTGGTCTTCCAGTTGTCAGAACTTCTCCCGATCATGGAACAGGGTATGACCTGGCAGGACAGAATATCGCTGATGCATCTTCGATGAGACAAGCCATCTATAGCGCTATAGATATTGCGCGATCGCGATCTGAGTATAATGACATGCACAGTAGAAGAATCGAAAAGATGGAAATTGCCAGCGAAGGCGAAATTGCCTAGTGATTTTGACATTGATGACAGGTAAATACAATAAGAATTGTTTGATCATGCGCACTTAACTAAGTTTGTCAAGTGATAAGTGTTTTCCGAAAAAATGATGTAGTCAACATATTCTTGTTACTACCCTATGCCATACTTTTAAGATTATTCAGCCTAATCTATCCTAATGCCTATGTGCCGACGAGTTTGGATACTGTCGTGTCTGATTGGATTTTTTCAGTTATCAGCGCTCCGTTAGCACAGTCAGTTGCAGCTATTTTGCTTGTGTTTGCCCAGGCGATTATTATAAATGTACTGGCTAATAACCACAGATTACACAGACAACCTACTGCGCTTGGTGGCATGTTCTATATTCTTCTCGCCAGTTGTATTCCTGAATTCCAGCAACTTACCCCGGCATTAATCGGTATGACTTTTATATTAATCGCGACATTGAATATTTTCAGAACTTATAATTTGAGTCACGCCGTTTCTAATATTTTCAATGCAGCACTTGCTACATCTGCTGCTGCGATCATCTATATGCCTTACGTTTTTGCGATCATTGCGATTTTTATTGGTCTTGCTATGATTCGCAATTTTCGCATGACAGAGCGCCTGCAGTTTCTGATTGGATATAGTGTTTTAATTTGGATAGTCGGTTCTTTGCTCTTCTTTTTCGACCTCCTTTCGTGGAACTTTGGGTATCATATTAAATTTCCCGGGATCATAAAAGTATACTCTTTTAGTTCTTTGACCTCGCTATGGAACCTCGGAATACTTGGACTTTTAATACTCCTTGCTCTTTTTAATTATTACAATTTCATGAAGAAAAAGGGAATTGATATTCGCAAGAAAATTGATTTTTTTTATTGGCTGATGTTATGCTCATTGTTGTCCATTTTTATGTTTGAAGATTTAGGCTATCAACATTATTATTTTGTGCTCACTTCTCTCGCCGTGTTCTTTTCTATGACCATCTTGCTTATCAGAAACGCGGCCCTGGCGGAGTTGCTACATATTTTTATGCTGATTGGAATCTTCTATTATCAATTTAGTTAGATCTGTTTATTGATTTTATCAAGTTGGTGACATTCTCTTGCTCTTCATTTCTTAGTATTTAGTATACCCAAGCTATTACTTTAAGTTAAAAATTCAGAAATAATTTAAGTTGGCGACATTTTTGAATTAGTCAGGATTGGTGACAAATGAAATTGTGAATATTTGAATTGCGGCCTGACAATGCAGGGTTAAAGAATTATTAATCCAATATTCTCCATATTATATATATATATCTTCGCCGTAATCTTAATAATGGGTTTTACGACCCTTGTTATTAACCTGTAAGATTTACTACTGATACCTTATTAATAAGATGATACTATGAAGCTTTTAGTTTTCTTGTGTGGCCTTTTTCCTTTTATTCTATTGGGACAACCCATATCTCCTGTGACCTGGACTTTTAATTTAGAAAAAGTAAACGAGCAAGAGTATGACCTGGTTTTTACAGCGGATATAGATGATGGCTGGAATGTTTATTCTCAATTTTTAGATGAAGGAGGTCCGTGGCCTACAACAATAACTTACGAGACCGAAGAAGTAGAGACAATCGGCAAAGCGATTGAAGATGGGCACAAGAAAGAAGGAATGGATCAGATATTCGAAATGAATGTGATCAAATTTCTTTCTGACAAACCATATGTTATTCGCCAAAGAATCAAAAAAGGTAGTGCTTCATTGATTTCAGGTTATCTCACATATATGACCTGTGATGATGAAAAATGTCTGCCCCCGACAGATGTTGATTTTTCATTTAATCTCGACACTTCAAAAGAAACAAAGCCCGATGATAAAGACCGGGCAAATCTCAAGCCCGCAGATAATACTATTTCGTGGGCCACTGTGGACAAGGAGATCATGCCTGTTCAGTGGCGTTATGGTATTCAATCGCTGGGAACAGACAGGTATAAATTGTTTTTTAAGGCTGAAATTGACAAAGGATGGAGTGTATATTCTCAGTTTATAGACGAAGGGGGACCAAGCCCTACGACTATCTTCTATGAACAAAAAGAGGGCATTTCTTTGGATGGCATCGCTACTGAAAAGGGTGCAAAAAAAGAAGGTCAGGATCCTATCTTTGAGATGTATGTGATCAAATTTCTGGACAAAGAGCCTTATACAATCACACAGGAAATCACGGTGTCAGACCCTTCTCTACCCTTGGTTGGTGTACTTACGTATATGACCTGCGACGATGAAAAATGTTTGCCCCCGACAGATATAGAATTTTCATTCGATCTTGCCAGAGGTAAAGCACTAATTGTAGGAGCAGATGATATTGCAACAAATGTGGCTTTATTAAACGGAAATGTAATTGATCAGGTCCGTCCTAAATTAAAAGAAACTTATGCCGAACCTTTGGCAGATTGTGGAGAAGAATCTTCTTCTAACAAGAGCATGCTCCTGATGTTTGTGTTTGGTTTTGCCGGAGGACTTCTTGCCTTGTTGACACCTTGTGTCTTTCCGATGATTCCTCTTACAGTCAGTTTTTTTACAAAAGATACAAAGCGTAAAGGGTGGTGGAATGGTACCGTATATGGACTTTCGATTATTATAATTTATGTCACAATAGGATTGCTTATTACAGCACTTTTCGGAGAAGAGGCCCTAAATAGCTTATCCACTAATTGGATCGCAAATACTTTATTCTTTTTGATCTTTGTCTTTTTTGCCTTTTCGTTTTTTGGTTTCTATGAAATTACTTTACCCAGTTCCTGGACTAACAGTTCTGACCGAATGGCAGATAAAGGGGGGCTCATCGGCATATTTTTTATGGCCTTTACGCTTGCCTTGGTTTCCTTTTCATGCACAGGTCCATTGATTGGTACTGCCCTGGTACAAGCTGCATCTAATCAGGTAGGCCCCTTCATAGTAATGTTCGGTTTTTCTTTGGCGCTGGCACTACCTTTTGGATTGTTTGCAGCATTTCCTGCCTGGTTGAACAGCCTTCCTCAGTCCGGAGGGTGGATGAATTCAGTTAAAGTGATACTTGGTTTTCTTGAACTTGCCCTGGCTTTCAAATTTTTAACTGTAGCAGACCTCACAAGTCACTGGGGATTACTTAAATATGAAATTTTCCTGGGGATATGGATTCTAATTGCACTCGCCATGGCTGCATATGGAATGGGATGGATAAAATTTCCACATGATAGCCCGGTTTTGAAGATTAGTCCCAGGAGATGGGCTTTTACAATAGGAATGGTCTTCTTCGCGGGATATTTGTCTATGGGATTCCGATATGATGATACTATAAAGAGTTATAAGCCGCTAACATTATTGAGTGGTCTTGCTCCTCCGGTAAATTATAATATTTTTCTTAAGCCTCCAGAAGTGGATACAGACATGAAGTCTAAATATCCTTCCTTTGGAAAATGTGCCAACAACATTGATTGTTTTAAAGACTATTTTGAAGGTTTGGCATATGCTCAGGAAGTAGGAAAACCGCTATTAATCGATCATACAGGACATGGTTGTGTCAATTGCCGCCGAACCGAAGATAATATTTGGTCTGATGATCGAATACGCAAAATGCTCAATGATGATTATGTCCTCGTATCGTTATACGTAGATGATCGAGAAGAATTGGAAGAAATGTTAATTTCTGAATCTAGCAATAAAAAGCTCAGAACTGTCGGAAGCCGATGGGCAGATTTTGAAATTGTAAATTTTTCTCAGATCAGTCAACCTTTATATGTCATTGTAACCCCTGATGAAGAAGTTGTCTCTAATCCAAGAGGATACAGGGAAGGTGTAGAAGGATATTTTGATTATCTAAAATGTGGTCTGGATGCTTTTAAGTCTGTGTCTATGAGGTAACAAGTCGCATTATTGTGTAAATGCTATTTTTACAATATTCACTGAATAATTTTTTTGGCTAGGCACTAATAATTCCGTTGAAGAAATCTGATGTGCGTCAGCAAACCTCAATCGGAGATTTTGGTATTCTGTGCTCAGCACACTTGTCCTTTTATAATTTCCAGAACCATCCAGAATATACTCACTTACAGTACTATTATTTTTTATCTCATCATTATAAATTAGCCGTAGACGGCTCGGTGTAATAAACGGAAAAAAAGAAGAGAAGACTGCATTGTCGTTTTGAGAAAACTGCTTTTTATAAAAAACCTGATGCCATTCTTTGTTACCAGATTCATCCAGCGATATTAATATAAGGTCGTCACGATAATGATCACTCCAGGCCGGTGCTCCGGAAGAAGATCTTCCGTAACCATTATATGTCTGATCTACATACCCTACAGTTCCGGTTCTTCGGGAAATATCATAAGTCATTTCAAGAGTGATAATAGGCGTGGAATTAGACTTCCATATAATCTCCGCTACGTGAAAATTTTCCATTCTGCCACGATTGCGCTCCCCGTATACCTCAAAATAAATTTCATCGTCAAAGGGAATCAATTTTATCTCCTGAGAATTAAACGTTCTGTTATTTCCCATTAGCCAAAAATATCCTGTGCTCTCATCGCGACGTTTATCATCATATAATCCGGCTATTCCTATGGTGTTGTTTTTATTGTTAATAGAAAAGGTAAGATCCTGGCAGACAATATCTTCAAGCGGAATTATAATTTCTTTTACATGGTCTACCCCTTGTTCAAACTCGTATAATTGGGCTTTATGGCTTTTCTTTTTGTTTTTATAATTATCCTGTTCTGTCAACAGAAAAAAAGATCCATTGTCACCGATGTCCAATTCAAGCACGTCTCCATATAAGTCGACCCCTTTAAAAGTAAATTCGTTGTCCGTAACGACCCGCCTTTGGTTGATATCAATAACTATTATTTTGATCAGATCACTGCTCTGAATACTGAACAGTGCCAGTTTAGATTCATCTTCAGAAAGTATCGTTTCAAAATTAAGCCCTTTCCACTTGCGCTCTTCATTTGTTAAAGTAATTGAATC
>JAJCYJ010000780.1 GCA_029262975.1 Saprospiraceae bacterium | reverse complement strand
GTTTGGTTAACAAGAGCATCATATGCCCCCTGCCTTGCGCCTTTTCCAGTGTAGCACAATCGGTTAATTCGGCATTGCTGAACTTATAATTTATCTCGGCTGAAGCGGCACTTACAATCCGGTCATTTTCTTCTATGTAGACGTATATGGTTCTGTCTTCTCTCGTTTTCTCGACATATTCAGCATTGCCCAATGGTGTAGGATATATGCTAAAAACTTTGTCATACAACTGCGCCAATTTTTCAGCGTCAGAATGCTCTGCTGTTTTAATTATAATATGCTTTGATTTTGGAACATTCCGATTTGAAGCAAGAATTTTATTTATAATATTTTGTTCTTTATCCTCAACCGTAGATTTCTTCCTTTCGTGTGCTGTGTATTTTACAAGAAAAGACATATCCTCTCCATTAAAATAGCCGGGAATACCCCCTTCGTGGATAAAGCCCTTATCTAAAAAAATAAGCTGCTGTGCAGTTTTTAATTTTATAATTATCTTCTCAACCCAGCCAGGTGACTCCGCTATTATAATCTGATAAGCTTGATCTAAATTTCCATTTATTTCATCTACCCTGATTCTTTTATTATAAGGATCAAAGCAAATTGTGAGTTTTGCTTCAGGTTGATTTATTTCTTTATAAAAAGGCGTTTCTATGCTTCTTCGCACCATTTCAATATTGTTACTGCGAATAACTTAGCCGCTCTAATCACTTCATCCAATTTTATAAATTCATTAGGGAAATGAGCAACTTTGGTTTCTCCCGGGCCAATGACAATAGCTGGTATGCCTCCTGCTGCTCCTAATATTCCGGCGTCTGTGCCCCATGGCGAAGCTTCTATTGTTACATTTTCTTGAAATAATTGCTCATAATTTTCTTTGACCAAATTGACAAAAGAGTGGCTTTCTTTTACTGCATTAGGGACCCATTGAGCGCCGAAGAATTCTAGCTGAACAGGATGCTTTTCAAACCAATCATCTTCTGTCGCTATCCTGTTTACACAATCTTGCATGGCTTGCTTTGCATCATCAATTGATTCATCAGGGCCGACACCTAATCGACCTTCCATGGTGACCAGATCAGGTACCGATGAGGGCCAGGAGCCTCCTTCTATTTTGCCTACATTAATGGGGATAGGAATGGGTATTGAGTCAAACAATGGATCCTTTATCTTCTTATTACGTTCACTTTCCAGATTTAAAATTGCCTTATGAACAACCCAGGCTTTTTCAATGGCTGAAACTCCCTCATAGCGTGTTCCACCATGGGCGGACAGTCCTTCTACAGTGATCCGGAACCACAACGATCCTTGTTGCTTAATAAACAATTTCATATTCGTAGGTTCTGGAATAATAGCAGCATCTGCTTTATATCCTCTTTGCACGGTAGCCAGCGTGCCCGCACCGCCGGATTCTTCTTCTATTACTGACTGGAAAATTACATCTCCTTTTAGTTTGATACCCGATTTTATAATTGCCTCCATGGCAAAGAGTAGAGATACATTACCACCTTTCATGTCGGTCGTACCTCTACCGTACATCTTTCCATTTTCTGTTACACCTGAGAAAGGATCCAGGTTCCACTTTGTGCGATCTCCTTCCGGAACCACATCGATATGACCAT
Source organism: Saprospiraceae bacterium (assembly GCA_029262975.1). Taxonomy (GTDB): domain Bacteria; phylum Bacteroidota; class Bacteroidia; order Chitinophagales; family Saprospiraceae; genus JAJRXG01. The sequence continues at coordinate 7,024 of JAJCYJ010000780.1, read as the reverse complement.
TTAGTATTAATGACTTGCCGCCGCCCTTTCCTTTCAGCACTCCGACGACATTTGGACTGTTGTTAAAATCATTTCTGGGTGAAACAAAGTAGGGGCTGTCTTTTAGATCATTAAATTGTGGCTCCCATACATCTATTTCAAGTTTAAGTTCTTCTAATTTCTTTATGACCAAATTTTGAATATCTTTTTCATGAAATTGTACACTCGCTTCCTGGACCATTTTTTCTAATAATAAAAAGGCACTTTCTTTATGTTTATCGATGTAAGCTGCAACTATTTTTTGTTGTTCAATCATGGGTTTTGGTTTAAACTAATTATATAGCTGAGATGAGATATTGAAATCAGCCTCTGTATTATTTTTTACATCTTCCAAAGAATAACCTGGCATAAGTTCAACAAGGTTTAAATTAGAATCGACTACTTCGAATACGGCCATTTCGGTTATGATCTTTGTGACGCAACTTAGCGCTGTGATCGGAAGCGTGCATTTTTTTACAATTTTAGGTCTTCCATCTTTTTGGCAATGTTGCATCAATGCAATCAGGTTTTTGGCTCCATAAGCCAGTTCCATGGCGCCACCTACACCCGGCACCCTTTTACCCGGCACGATCCAGTTCGCCAAATCTCCATTCATATTTACTTGCAGCGCACCCAGAATGGCCAGGTCAATACGACCGCTTCTGATCATGCCAAACGAAGTAGCACTATCAAAGTAACTACCACCTTTAACGATACTCACCGGATAGCCGGCAGCATTACAAAGTGCTCCATCCGGATTATTCAATGGAGTAGGCCCGAATCCTAGAAGACCATTTTCAGATTGGAATAAAACCCTTATTGATTGATCGATATAATCCGGGATCAGGGAGGGAATACCGATACCCAGATTGACGATCATCCCATCACATACTTCTTGAGATGCTCTTTGTGCGATTACTTGTCTTATGTCTCCCATACCCATTTCCAGTTAATGCCTCCTGAAGGAACCATATAATGTACAAATATTCCGGGTACAATAATCTCTTCCGGATCCAATGCTCCCATATCCACTATTTCATCCACTTCGGCGATCGTAATCTTTCCTGCCTTGGCTACCAATGGGTTATTGTTGCGCGCGGTTTTATCAAAAATCAGATTGCCAAATTTATCGGCTTTTTTAGCATGGACAATCGCAATATCACCAGTAATTGGTGCCTCATACAGATACTCTTTATTTTCAATTTTGACTACGGGTTTGTTCTTCGCAAGTATGGTGCCCATGCCCACTTCAGTGAGAAACCCATTGAGGCCTACACCTCCTGATCGAATCCTTTCCGTGAGGATTCCTTGTGGTGAAAACTCTACTGCTAATGCTCCTTTGTTCATCAATTCACCGGCTACAGGGTTGGATCCAATATGTGATGTTACCAATGATTTGGCTCTTCCGAGCACAATAAATTTTCCCATTCCTATCCAGGGAAATCCAGCATCATTGCCGATAAGATGAACATTTTTAACACCGGAATCAATCAAACAATCTATCAATGATGGTGGTGTTCCAACTCCTCCAAATCCTCCAAACAAAAGAGTCATTTTATCAAAAAATAATGATTTTACAAACTCATAATCAACAACTTTATTGAACTTGTCCATGTTTTAGTAATTACATTCTTGTTGTGCTGACCTAACATTTTCAGGCATATAAATTCTTTGCAAATCTCTTAATCTTGTCCTCGCCGGACGGCAATCATTTTTTGCTTGGCCAAAAAACGATTCAAAAAAGCCCACTTGCTCAAATGTATTTTTAATATTCTTTTATCAGAATATTAAAACCGAACCCTATTTTCTAAATCGGGTCCAAGGCTTCCCCGATTCTTAACGAAAATAGACTTCTATACTGGAGAGCAAGACATACCAACAACATTTTCGTATCTATTTCTTTTTACCGTCAAGATTCATATTTTTAATTTATTTTATTAGATATTTTAGTAATTATAAAGCATAAGTGATATACTTTAATTTCAAGGATTGTGTGTGTATATCCATGCTATATATTTTTACTGATCTGGTTAAAGGACTGATCCAATATGTCCATCATAAGTCCAACTTCTTGCTCAGTGATAATATATGGGGGAGCAATTAGAATTCCATTTTCATCTATGCCTCCAGGCCCACCTACTGAGGGATATACCAATAACCCATTTTTATAGCAGCGATCAATAATTCTAGTTTGTAAACCGGGATGAGTAGTGGATAGCTCCACACCTAACAGGAGCCCTTTTCCTCTTACCTTTTCAATGAATCCATATTTCTTTTTAAGTTCATTTAAATTATTCAATATCACCGTGCCCATCTTCTGGACATTTTCTATCAAGTTATCTTCTTCGATGATTTCTAATATTCTCAGACCCGTTGCACATGACAATGGATGTCCGCTATAAGTATGTCCACTCAGGATACTGCCACTTCCAGATTTGATGGGCTCCAGTATTTGGTCGGTGGTGAGGACTGCAGCGATAGGAGCGTAGCCAGCACCCAGGCTCTTGCCGATAGTTACCAGATCGGCAGTGGTCTCCCAGTGTTCTGTGGCAAACCATTTTCCTGTTCGTCCCAGACCGGTCATTACCTCATCTGTAATGAGCAGGATATTATGTTTGTCACACAGCTTTCTGATATTTTGAAAATAACCATCAGGGGGTACCATGGCTGTCCCTGCAGCGCCTATCACGGGTTCTAAGACAAGTGCTGCAATTCTTTCTGCCTTAAATTCATGAATCACTTTTTCAATTTCTTCAAGATGCTTTTCAAGCCTATCGCTTTCCAGATCCATTGTTAGTTTTCTGGGGTAGGGTAGCAAGGACTGCTCGAATGATTTTCGGCGTAGCTTATGTCCCGTGATGGAAAGGGCCCCCATTGTAATACCATGGTAACTCTTCTGTCGTGTGATGAATTGATTCTTTTCAGGATACCCTTTTTCTTGCCAATACTGTATGGCAATTTTCATAGCTGTTTCTATCGCTTCCGAGCCACTGCTGACAAAAAAGGTATGGCTGTATTGTCTATTTGGTGATAACTGATATAATTTATCCGCCAGTTGCTCGGCTTCAAATGACCCAAACTGTGATCGATAAACATATTGAAGTCTGTCCAGCTGCTCTTTAATAAATGGTAACAATTTCTCATGAGAATGTCCGATCGAACAGGCAACCGGGCCTGAAGAACCATCTAAATATGCCTTCCCATCTTCGTCATATATGTATATACCCTTTGCGGATACTGCTCTTTTGTATATTTTATTGAGTAAGGGTTGGATATTATGGTTCACTATAAATTTTATATCAATTTTAAATTCTATGAAATATAGCAATAAGCTAAATATTGTAGATCAATCTCTGTGGCATTAAATATATTATATCATATTTTATAGGGTTCTACTCCCTCTATAGTGGTCAACCAATATTTATGATATCTCTTGGCTTTATTCATTTTTTTCATTCGCCAAAATGAAGGAATGATTTTCAACCTTTGTAGAAACCCATGTGCCGGAGCACATTGGAAAGACTGAACCCATCAGGGGTGCGGCCTATTATGCCTTTTAATTTAGCTTCAAGCCTCTTCGAGGTTCGCTCAGCCAGATGTCTCCCAGACATCTGATCACGCTAAGTGCGTGATTACGCACGCTCATCCAGCCCTTCTTTTGATTCTGTATTCCCTAAGATTTTTATCTCTTAAATTGAAGTGCCTGTAAATTCGTAATTTGATTAAGAATTTTGCGCCCACTATAAAAAGCTAAGAGCCTCTTATTGCCTTTATCAACTTTAGAAGGTGCAGATCACTTTTATAAATGTCACCAAATCATATAATGGACCTACACTGGATTGACCTGACAATTTTTGTCTTATACCTGGTAGTCATGTTAGGGGTGGGTTTGTATTTCTTTTGGAAGAATGAATCCAAGGAAGATTTCTATGTAGGAAAGCGGGAAATGACAGCCGGTCATGTTGGACTATCCGTAGCTGCGACGGACGTTGGCGGAGGTTTTTCTATTGGTCTTGGCGGATTGGGTTTTACGATTGGTATCTCAGGTAGTTGGATGCTTTTCACAGGTATTCTTGGGGCGTGGTTAAGTATCGTTTTTTTGATTCCTAAGATTTATCCAATCGGGAAAAAGCACAACCTTTTTAGTTTTCCTGAAGCGCTGGAATTTCATTATGATAAACGTTCAGCGCTTATAGCTGGTGTCATTTCATTTATAGGATACGTAGGATTTACCAGTTCACAAGTCTTGGCAGGTGCCAAACTGGCTTCGGCAACTTTCCCCACGCTCAATATAACCCAGGGCGTATATCTTATTGGGGTGATTGCTATTGTATACACGGTAGCCGGAGGGCTCAAGGCGGTCATATATACGGATACGATTCAATGGATTATTTTGATGAGCGGGCTACTTTTTATAGGTCTTCCGTTCGCCTATATGGCATTGGGTGGATGGGGAGAGATCGTAAAATTCATGCCTGAAAACTTTTTAAGTTTTACTAATATTTCCTGGGTTCAATTTATCAACTGGATGATCACGATTGTCCCCATCTGGTTTATTGGCATGACCTTATATCAAAGAATATATGCTTGCAAAGACGTGGAAACCGCTAAAAAGGCATGGATGATTGCGGGGCTGTTTGAGTGGCCGGTGATGGCCATTATGGGGACATTATTAGGACTCTTTGCCCGAGTTGCGCTCGAACAAGGCATTTTGGCCGATTTGGGTTATGAAGTTGTTTCGGATATTGACAGCGAGAGTGCCTTACCGATATTTTTGAGACATATTCTACCAGTAGGGCTGATGGGTTTGATCATGTCGGCTTATTTCTCGGCTATTATGTCCACGGCTGACAGTTGCCTTATGGCGGCTTCGGGTAATCTCATGACTGATCTTGTCAAGCCCTTTAATCGAAAACTTGGTGACAGTATTCGATTCTCACAGCTTGCTACTTTTCTAATTGGTGCCATAGCGATTGTGATCGCCTTGCAGATGCAGCAAGTTTTGCAGATCATGTTGTATTCTTATGCATTTATGGTTTCCGGGCTTTTGGTTCCTGTTTTGATGATGTTGATCTTGAAGAATCCATCTGCTTTAGCTGCGATATGGTCAATGATTGTCGGAGGATCTACTACACTTTTATTGATAATTTTCAATACAAAACTTCCGCTCGGTTTAGACCCAATTATTTTTGGTATTGCTGCTTCTTTATTGACTTTTTTGGCCATTAATGCAATTGATAGAAAATCTAAAAAAGTGGTCTGAGCATTTGGTTTTCTAATTGTTTTATTTATGATGTGATTTAAAAGTTAATGAATTGCTTTTAGTCATTCGCTTTTATTTTTAAATCACTTCAATTTATTTACTGCTATTGTAATTATTTTATGAACTATTTACGATGCATTGAAAAAGGAAACTGCAATAACAGATCAAGCCAAAATCAATGAAATATTAGAACGATGTCTCTTTCTTGTTTTCGGATTCAATAATAAATGCTTTAGATAACAATGTCCCCCAGACTTGTCAAAACAATTACATCTTTTTTTTTAAAAAAAGTAAATTCCCTTAAACATGGGGATGATTCCACTTCTAAAATCCTAATTAATACATCGGCAAATAGCGAGTTTTAGATTATAGTGGCTAAACGCCATAATCTTTCATACACCGTCAGTCCTTATATTTGGTTAAAATAATATATGCTCCTTGGAATTGAGGATAGTTCGGTGAAGTTATTATTCTTAAGTCACTTAATTATAACGGGAGATCATCAAGAACTCTAATAGGATCGCGTAAGTAATCCAGTGGGAATCACCAGGTATTAGGGTGCTTCTGTCTGTTAATTATAATAATATAATTTACCTATTTTCTAATTAGGAGAACAAGTGAAGCAACCATTCTTGTAGGTTTATTGGTAGAAAAAATTTCAATTGCCAATGTAATATTTAGACGAAAAACGCTCAATAATGTCGGAATCATTCAGTACTTTTGAAATACGTAGTGCAAAAATCTTAATTTTCATCCATGTCTCTGGTTAATTTATAAAACGAATGAAGTGAAAAAGATCTTTCTCCTTTTATGCACACATTTTCTGTTTCAAATGGGCTTTTCCCAATGTACTGATCTATTCTTCTCAGAATACATTGAAGGTTCGTCGGCTAACAAAGCCCTGGAATTGTATAATCCAACGACATCTACGGTTGATCTTACGGATTATGTGATCTATCGTTATAACAACGGATCATTAACTGCCACAGACAGTTTGTTCCCACAAGGCACATTAAATACCGATAGTGTTTATGTGATTGGTAACCCAAGTTCAAACCCTGCGATCATGGCAGAATCTGATACTACGCATACCATTTGCTTTTTTAATGGTGATGATGCTATGTCCCTGATCAATATGGCAACTGGAGATACATTGGATATCATAGGTGAAATTGGCGTTGATCCAGGTTCAGGCTGGACTGTAGGTGCCGGAGCAACGAACAACTTCACACTGGTCCGCCAGGTTGGAATTCAACAAGGTGAAACTAATTGGGTAGTTGGATCGACACAATGGGATGTCCATGCCATCGATGTTGTGGACTCATTAGGCTTTCACACCATGACCTCTTGTTCAAGTCCAGAACCAGGATGTACAAATGATCTATTTTTCTCAGAATATATTGAAGGTTCGTCCTCTAACAAAGCCCTGGAAGTGTATAATCCTATGTCAGCTACCGTTAATCTTACGGATTATGTGATCTATCGTTATAACAATGGATCAATAACGGCTACAGACAGTTTGTTTCCTCAAGGCACCTTAGACCCAGATAGTGTTTATGTGATTAGCAACCCGAGTTCGAACGCTGCGATCATGGCGGAATCTGATACCACGCATACCATAACTTTTTACAATGGAGACGATGCCATATCCCTAATCAATAAGGTAACCGGGGATACATTGGATATCATCGGTGAGATAGGCGTTGACCCAGGTTCAGGCTGGACTGTAGGTGCCGGAGCAAC
>JAJCYJ010000779.1 GCA_029262975.1 Saprospiraceae bacterium | reverse complement strand
TTTAGACTACTATGAGAAATTCCGAGATGAAAGCATTAAAAGCAATAGTCTGGCTCTTGAATTGTCCATGGCGAAGCTTGAAGCCATACAATCCCAGTTAAATCCTCATTTTTTGTTTAATGCGTTGAATACCATTTCCATGATGGTACGCTCAAAGAGAAACACGAAAGCTGTCTCTATGATTTCATCCTTAAGCGATCTACTACGTATGAGTCTGAATATGAAAACGGTTCAAATCATACCATTAAAGGAGGAATTGCTACTGGTGAGTAAGTATTTGGCAATTGAGCAAGAACGATTTAGTGATCGTTTGACAATTGAAATTAATATTGATCCATTGACCGAATCACTGGGGGTACCCAACTTGATTTTGCAACCAATTTTGGAAAATGCTTTCAAGTATGGCGTTTCTGAAAATTTAGATAGCGCATACATTCGAATCGAATCGACAATCGTGGCCGGCAACCTGGTGCTGGAAATTTCAAATAATGGAGGGCAAATAATCGAAGGTTGGTCATTAACGGCCAATAAAGGAATTGGACTAACGAATGTTGAAAATCGCTTACGTAATCTATTCGAAGAATACGACTTTAGTCTTCGAAATAGTGAAGACCAGGAACTGGTGATTGCCAGGATTTCGATTCCTACACTTCAAATGGACGAGGTATGATCAAAACCATAATTGTCGATGATGAACCAAAGGCCCGGGATGGTCTGAGCTTGTTGCTCAATCAACAAAAAGAAATAGAGATCATAGCTGAATGCGAAAACGGAATAAGTGCCATCAGAGATATTGATGCGCTCAAACCCGATCTGGTTTTTCTTGATATTCAAATGCCCAAGGTCAATGGATTTGAAGTACTCAATAGCATTCACTATAAAATACCCTATGTTGTTTTTGTAACGGCCTATGATGAATATGCGGTCAAAGCCTTTGAAATAAATGCCCAGGACTATTTATTAAAGCCATTTACAGATGAACGTTTCCAATCAGTTCTGGACCTGGCGATACACAACCTGCAAGCAGACAATAACCAAAGTGAGTTAATTGAAAAGGTTGTCACCTCTTATCTTTCTAATCAACAAAAGGACGAGGATATGGAACAGTTGATTAGCCCTGTGAAAGGATGGAACAAGATTACGATAAAGAATAGAGGGAGAATTGTTTTTGTGGATTACTCGGATATCACCTGGATTGAAGGATACGATTATTGTGTCAAAGTACATGCATTGACCAAAACACATGTAGTACGTGTCACGCTGAAAGAATTAGAAAGGAAATTGGACGCACATCGCTTTCTTAGAATAAACAAGTCGGCATTGGTCAATATGGAATATGTACATGAGATTCAAACAGATGGAAAAAGTGATCTCCTGGTGATCATGAAAGATCAAACTGGAATCAAAGTTTCTAGGAGTTACAAATCGAAATTAGAAAAATATATTTGAGTTGGATGATTTCCTGCTGGCAACGTGTGTGGAGACGCAGTGGCGACGTTTAGGAGCCATTGTCGTTCTCCACGTTGTTGCACACAGCTTTGATTCTTCTTAAACTCCTTTAAGGGAAACTTGTAATTCATTCATCCCTGTTTCAGTATTTCCAACTTTTACAATCAATTGATTCTCTCCCTTTTTTAATGAAACTGAACATTGTTTCCCTGTTGTAATTTTCTTTTTATTATGATACCACTGTACTAAGTCTTGATTGTAGTCAACCACTTTGGGCCATACTATTTCTACATCCAATAAACAAATTTGATAAACAGGTAATTTATCTCCAGATTTAAAATTAATTGGAATTATTTCAGGAGGCAGGGAAGTTTTCGTAAAGGACTCGCTATCTGCATACGCTGTATTAAAACCATCTGTAGCATACACTCTAAAACGGCAATTGCTGCCACCCACCAAACTCTTGGGGTTAATCTCTAACATATTTTTTCTGAAGGCAATTTTCACTTTCCTCCACCGTTTGCCATTGTCATAAGTAACTACTACACCAAAAATTAAGCTCTTAACATCGCCAGAATGACTTGCTTCCCAACTTAAATTCCAATTAGCTTTCCCTTTGCTTAACTCTACGTTTTTGACCATTGGCCTACCCTCTGGACGACTTACTTTTTTAATTACTTCCTTGCCATGTCTAATTTCTAAAGCGACAGCTTTGTCTGAAATTGGAATTGTCTGATTAATTCGAATCTTGAATTTTCTTCCCAACGCCGAATGGATTGTTCTTTCAGTTAAGGTAATCCCATGTTGATCAACTAAGGCTATGCTAAACTGAGTTTCATTTTTGCGTGGAGGTTTTTCAAATACAGGTGCATGAAAGAGGGGTTTTAAGTCTACTTTATTTATCTCAGGAAAAATCCAACCACAGACATAAAGTAATTCACTCCTTTGTCTTTCAGGGGGGCGATGAGCTGAAATAGATGTAGTAACTGGTGATGCGATCGCGAAGTTTGCAAAAAATCGCCTCATCAAGGCTCGAAATGTATAAGGAGATGTCCATAATGGAGCTCCATCATAGCTCATATAATCAGAAGCATTACCTGGATTGTAAAGGTTATTATTGATAGTAACACTATTAAATGGAGTGATTTGCTCAACGTCTACGCCATATTCACCTATTGAGTCTGAATCAGTATAACCATAGTTGGGGTAATTGGAATCATCGAACGTATGATCTCGATCAAATGCGTGCCCAACCTCTTGAGCGGCCGTAGTGCCATCGTTCACTCTAAACAAAGCATACCCTATAGCATGCGATCCAGAACCGCCACAACCAGAAGCGGCACTGACAGGTATCCCATTCCCTAATACACCACACCACACCATGTTGTCATCATCATCATAATCTTTGGCCAAATCACTAATCTCATCATAAAGATTATTCCATCCTTCCCCGCATCCGTCTCCAGTCCCATCTGTCAAATCTCCAGTAAATCGTAGAATACGGTCTCCTGGTTCTGGCAAAAATACATTAAGGTTATGTGTTGGAAAAGCACGTCGAACAAATTGTAAAGTTTGAATGGAAGCTGCTTGGGTAGGTGCGCCAACTGGACCTCCAGTTCCTCGATAATTAACCCTAACTAATACGCAGTCTAAAGTTCTTGCTAAATTAAAAATTAGATTACCCAAGGTATACCTCCTACTTGCATTATTCACACTGTCTAAAGAACCAGCATCCAAACTGATAAAAGCTACCAGGCGAGGGCCTAATCCAACGGAAGTCCAATTTGAGGGCAAGATGAAATTTGCGGAACGGGTCAAATCACCCCTTTGTGCGTTCACAGAATTGTCCTGATCTGCAGTCATAGGAATGGGGTTAATTGGCCTTAGGGGAGATTCAGGGAGTTCTGTATTGCCTCTGAAACCACTCAATTCTATTCGGACACCCTCGCTCTGTCCATTGTTAAAACCAGGAATTTGATCCGTGGTGAAATAAACCCTTACTAAAGTTCGCTTGCTTGCAATTAACGGTACTGAATTATTATTGCCCCTAGCAGAGCCAACGGTGATGTGTTCACTAGCCCGGTAAAATTGGGTGGCCTGGGTAATCTCCATATCGGTCAAAGAAACCTGAGCTCTTCGGTGTACTGTAACTGAAATGTCCCGACTCACCACCGGGCCACAAGGCCCAAATGCCTGAATCCGGATGTTTAATCGTGTCGTCTGGGTAAGGTTTGGGATGACATAATCAAAACTTCCATTCGGTGACAGGTTTGTCCGGTTCAATAGTGTATTGCCGTTTTGATGGATAATTCGCAAAGCCACCCGATCACTATTGCAAGTGGTCCACCTGATGCCCATCGTAGCTCCTGGGGCAGCAATGCGATCACTTCCTATCCGGAAAGTGTAAAAATTGATAATGGTTGTATTCCCTCCATCAAATTGAGAAATTCCAGTATTTCGTTTATACACATCAATGAACCTGCTGCAAACCTGAACCGTAAATTGAAATATCCTTACATCAATCATTCCGCATGTCGCATTGTTTGGAACCCTAACGGTTATCTGGGTGTCCGTCCAGGAAATAGGTGTTACGTCAACAGTACCGCTCGGTGTTGTTGAAAACCGAACTACT
>JAJCYJ010000778.1 GCA_029262975.1 Saprospiraceae bacterium | reverse complement strand
CGGTATTTACATGACAAACAACTTTATGACTGCTTATAGTGCAGCGTTTACAGCCAAAGAACAGTTTAGCGGAAATAGAATGATTGTTATGTCACAGCTTGAATTGAAAACTACTGATATTCTTGTAGACGAGGACAAAATGCCAGATGCAAGATCTGCAATAAGTTATGCAATGGGAATTAATGCTAATGACTGGTGGTATGCTTCTTGGGCAGAAAATAATTTTTATGATATAGACAAAGTTGTGAATTCATATTTAGAATCAATTAGCAAAAAACCTGGATTTGAAGACCAAAGACAAATAGAAGCAGTTCGCCCTTTAGTCAAAGATCTTGTTGTTGCTATAACTATGCGAGAAATTGCGATTGCTATTGAACAAGAGAGAAAAAACCCTGACTCATGGATGAGCGTTACCAATAAATTTCCTCAATTTAAAGATATGACACTATCTAAAGCGGAGTCTGACTATCGTAATATATTCAATGTTTTAATGCGTAAGACTAATTTTATGACTAATGCCCCTAGCGATTGGTCTCATAATGTTCGTATTATGGAACCTATTTCTTTTTCCGGCAAAAATAAAGTAGTTTTAGTTGCTCGTGTTTATGAAAACAAATATGATCGTGATACTAAATCTCCAAATTACATTGAAGGCAAATACAACATGGACGTCGAAATTTTGTATAGTACGAGTTCTGCAGCAATACAAATGCTGGCTAGTGATATAAAGAAAAGAATTGGTGGCGGATTACGGATTAGAGATGCTCAGAATAATGTACATTTTGAACAGTTAAGAGTATAGTATACGGGACTTTTGGGAATACCAGAAATGCTAAATTGGTTACAAAAATTAGCTCGTCCTGCGGGAAGTTTTCTGGGAAATAAAATAATAGCATTTCGCGGCATTGGATTAGATAGGGCAGAAAATGCTTTAATGAACGGATTTAAACAAAATCAATTTCTTACTACTTCTGAAGAAAGAGCTGTTTTTTATGCCCATTTTAAAACAGGAGATGCTCCTGGAGTCATTTTTGAATGTATCATTGATTCTAGCAAAAGTCATGTAGACATGAATGATACAACAACCGAACAACAGACAGAAGCGTATGATGCAGTTAAGGGGGCTGCATATGAGATTAGTGACTTACTTTCTAGAGAAGGAATTGACATCTCGGAATATGATTTAGAATACTTCATAGGCAGTCACGTAGGATCTGATATTGGTGGGTATTATGATCAACAGTTTGATTACCCTTCTTTGTGGATGTTTATTTCGGAGAAAACCAAAATCAATCCAAGTGAAGTACAAAACTTTGTCTCTCCAGGAACATACGGAGGATGGATCACTTTAGACAATCGAGGGATTTTTGGAATTGATGCAGATGTTAGTTCTCAGCAATTACAATATGCTGGTTTTGTAACTTCAGAAAATATAATAGCAGTTTATTTACATACTTCATTGCTCTCTTCATTGGGCTGGCAATGGGAAACTTATCCGAATGGAAATCCAAGCAAAGGAATAAACGATAATGTAAGTATCATACCTGCTCAGATTGAAGAATTTTTGTCAGAGTTAGAAGATCAGTCTTTATCTTGTAAGGATGACGAGGTGTGTGGTTATATTCATGATTTGATATCGGAAATTAAGGAAAATACTAGTTATGACTCACAAATGTCTTATCCAATAACAATGTCTGGTTCTGTTTTTAATAAGATATGTACGGAAGAACCGTTGACTGTAGAAGATTTTGAAAATCAAGAAGGTTTCATTCGTTTTGAATTGCCCGCTGAAAGAATGAGAATTTTGTATGCCATAAGAAAGGGATTTTGAATAATTCATTTTGAGTAATTAAGGGTTTAGCGTGAAAATACGTCGTCTATTACAACATAGCAATGTTTTTGGTTATTTGAGTTGGAAATTTCCTCAATTGGCAGATCAGTTTGCAAACCTTCCTGTTGTTGAACTTAATGATGAAGACTGGAACCATAACCATCTTTCAGGTACTGGTTATTATATTCCTAAATCTGCCATTGAAAACACCAAAAATCAGTTAAAGAATTATTCTACTGAACATATAAATGTCATACGGTCAACTGATCCTAATGCTGCTCGCGATTTATTTATTTTTGATATTTACAAAAAAAATAATATTGTTCCATTTATTATGATTCAGGAAGGCAATGAAGGTGCCATTGTCCATGAATTAGCTCATGATATTTGGGAAAATTGGACAGAAGAGGAAAGATCACAAATTCAGTTGCCTGAAGTTAATCCTGAGGATGGGGATGAATACCTTACTAGAGATTCTGAACGTTTTACTCATTCTAAGGAAATGGAATATTTTAAGCTTCAGGGAACTAGTTTTGACGACTATTTTCGTGATACTCATTCTCAAACATATGAATTGCTTGTAAAACCAGGATCTGATCCTAAAATGAAAGAATTAGCATTGATGGATTATAATGATTATCAGACAATTTGGAATCAAATAAAAACATCGTCTGTTCGTAGTTGGTTACAGAAAGTAGCTCAAGTATTGTCTTTGCAAAAAGGGACACATACTGGTACTGGATCGCAAATCTATTATTTGAATGGTAATGGTACATATCCTATTCGTAAAGAGCTAGGACGTAGTGGTTTGGGATTTTCTTGGTACAATACTCGCAAGATGTGGTGGATGCAGGCATCTCGCATGTCTCCTAGAGTGCTACAAGGTCTCCAAAACCTCGGTATAAATGTTTCTGTGGCATCTAATGATAATTCTGATGTCACAGACCCAAAAGTTCAAAATCCCGCACAAACATTTCAAACGCCCACACAGACGATTGAAGAACCTCAGGCTTCGACATTATCAATGAATATTGATCAATCTTGGGATAATTCTGGTTCTAAATCTAACTGGTATGGTTTTCCCATTAAAGAGAATATTTATCAGGGATATTTTGAG
>JAJCYJ010000777.1 GCA_029262975.1 Saprospiraceae bacterium | reverse complement strand
AGTCTTGGTAGCATTTATTCTCTTCAACCCCATTGACTCTTTTAGTAAGATTTGCGGTGCTTTTATGCCACTCTGATACTTCATGAAGTATCGTTGACTGCTGGTCAGGAAAGAGCATGCCCGATTAATATCTCCACCGGGGAGGTCTATATAATGATGAGTCCCGGCTCCAATTTCTTTCTCTATTGAATCTTTCCATGAATTGTCCACCTTCATATAGCAAAGATACAATGAGAATGCCCTGTTCCTGACAAGCAGTCACAGGGCATTGAATACACTTAGATTTTATGAGCAAAGGGAATGAGTTTTAATCCCAACTCCAGCCAAATTTAAGTCTTAGGTTCAATACAGGTCCCGTAAAGTCGTCTTTGCTAAAACCTGGGAGATCATTACCGCTCATAAATCTATAGCCACCATCTATTCCCAGTCGAAAGAATCGTGCAATATTGAGTTCAGCACCCAGCGTGGGTTGCGCCACAAAGACACGATCGGATCCGACATCTTCTATTTCAAGAGTACCTCGTCCGGTTTGCAGATATAACAAAGGATGAATAACATTAGAGCTGTTAAAGGTGTATCCAAGGAATAAATCATTTCCTTTTATCTCTATATTTTGCCCCCCATCTGTTAAGTCGGATTTATATCCTGACCATCCAATCAGGAAATTGTCATTTATTTCAAAACCAAAGAACCCTCCGCTATTTAAGTTGAAGTCATTATTAAAATCAACTAATGCATTAGTGCTTCCACCCCATATTCCAGTAAATCTGAAATTACCGCGATGATTAAAGACAGTTTCTTCTCGCTGTGCATTAATCTCTAAAGACATCATAATTATGACGAAGCCAAGTGTCAATATTCTAATCATAAGCCTACATTTTATTTAAGTGAGATAGTTAATTACCCGATACAATGTGTAACTATTTATAGACGTATAAATTAATGATTTCGTTAACAGGAAAACAAGATTTGAGATGAGGTGGGATTTTTTCTGGACGATCTAGTATAAGTAGTCGACAAATCGGGAGATATATTTTCGCAGAAGTAGCATCGCTTATATACTCGTCAGATAACATCATGTCCATTCCACCTGGCTCGCTATTAATTGTTTTAATAAATAGTAAGAGATTTTAACAGGCTAAAGTTACTTCTATCTTTGGGGTAGCATGGAGTATCCCTCAGATGATAACATACTAAAGGATTTAAAACAATCCAAATTTTTACCAGTGTATATCTTATACGGAGATGAGCCATACTTTATTGATACTATTACCGACTTTATAGAGAATAATATACTTGATGAAGCACAAAAGGCTTTTAATCAATCTATTCTATATGGGCGTGATGTTGACGTCAAGCAGATACTTGATCATGCGAGACAATTTCCGATGATGTCTGATAGAAGAGTAGTGATTGTCAAGGAAGCCCAAACGATGAAGGATTTGAAAGCTTTGGATACATATATGAAATCGCCTTCACCACAAACCATTTTAGTGATCGCCCACAAGAAGAAATTGGATGGCAGAATCAAGTGGATAAAGGATGCCAAAAAAAGCGAAGAAATCGGAATGCTGAATGCTCAGCCAATTGCAGAATACCGAATGTCAAAATGGATCAAGGAATATGTAAGAAGTGCAAAGCTCAAGATTTCAGAATCAGCTGTCGAGATGATGACACAACATCTTGGAACAGATTTAAAGAAGATAGCTAATGAAATAGAGAAAATAAAAGTCAATCTGAAATCAGGCGGCACAATTGATGTAACGGTCATCGAGAAGTATGTCGGTATCAGTCGCGAATTCGATGTTTATGCACTTTTGAAAGCTATGAGTAAGGGTGACATAGAAAAAGTACAACAGATTGTAATCAATATTGAGGAAAATGAAAAAAATCAACCTCTTCAGATGATCATTCCTGGCATGGCAGCTTACTTTGAGAAAGTGATCATCGTCTCTCAAAATTTTACTAAGGATGATAGATCTTTAGGTTCAATGATCGGCGCGTATAGTTCTTTTGTTAAAGAATATCGTGATATGGCCAGCAGATTTGGAGCTATTGGACTTATCAAAATTTATAGCTTATTAGTACGTGCTGATGCCCAATCAAAGGGTCTGGATAAAAGAAAATCTGACGGTATATTAAAGGAACTCATCGGAAAAATTCTCTTATTTGAAAAAGTAGCCTGATCACTTGTACAGACTTGATTTATCAATCAATAAGTACACTAAGTTTTGTAATTCACTTTATATCCGGGATGAAACAATCCGACTGACAATAATGCCAGGGAAAGAAAAGTCGACGTATAAAATAAATATGGATAGGGGAGTAATATTAAATTATAAAAGGCAATTAGGGTAATCTTCAACAGACACAAGGCATATAATTCGAATCGAATGGTTTTTTTTAAAAACTTGTAGACAAGAAATCCAAGTGCCGGGATAATAATTATGATTATTTTGAAAATCAAATGAAGAATTGGGAAGTGATCTATATCAACGAACTTAGCAATGCCCAGACTTTCATTTATTACTGGGAGATATTTGTCAGGATTGGACATCACAGAATGTAAATATTGATCAGGAAGGCCAATGAATATGTCAAGATGCTCATATGCCCTTGTGACAAGCATTAAAAAAATTATAGTGCACAGGCTAAAGGTGAATACTCTTAGGGCATATTTTCGATTGGCATATATCATTAGGCCAATCACAAACGATATCGCCCATGTTAGCAGAGCATAACGGCTCAATAGACATAGACCAATTGCAATACCTGTCAATGCCCATTTTTTATTGAGTATGGCATAAAATAATACCAGGTAATAGCCGATAACGATCCCTTCTTCTGAATGAGTTATTAAGTATGTACCTGGACTTAAAATTGATATCCATAGCCATATTAGCGTGATTGACAGTAAGCATACTGAAATGAATCTTAATTCTTTTCGTGGTACTCCATAGTATAAAAGTAGAGTCCCCCCAAACATCCATAAAACACTTACCCATCGCATGTCTATTTTGAAAAGTAAAGGCAGGATATACGGCATCCACATGCCCGGTAGGTAGATGGGTTGCATTCCTCCCCAAATTTCTGGAATGATGGCGTAAACATCGGAACCCGACAAAAATCGAAGGGACATGACCTTAATTACAGGTAACATATCCGCATGCTTGTAGTCTATCGGTATATCCTCCAGACGAATCTCAACATAATGTTGTATCAATAGAGCTATTAAAGACAGAAAGATCCATAAGGGTAGTTGAAATTTACTTTGTAATTTTTCAGCCAAGTCTCTAGTCTTCAGCCTTGATAGGGAATAAATGAGAATAAATACTAAGAAAAGCCCACTTATTGGATAGATAATAGAAATATACACTCTTGAATTAGTCAGATTATCTACAAGACCGCCTGAAGTTGCACTACCTGAAATAAGTAATAGTTTGTGACATGATATTTCGAGGACCACGAGAAATGTAAGTACATATTTTAATGAAGTCCCCATACGATGATCAGTTCTTGTGCCACAAAGGAATATCGCCGATTTCGCTGTAAAACTGATCCAGAAATTGAAGCATAAATTTATGACGAGATATTGCAAGCCGAAGGGCTGTTTTAGTATTCATCTTATCCTTTAACTTCAATAGTTTCTCGTAAAAGTGATTGATAGTTGGAGCATCACTCGCCTTATATTCTTGTTTAGTAAAAGATTCTAAAGGGTGAATTTCTGGATTATAAAGCTGCCTTTTTTTATATCCGCCATAATTAAAAGCCCTTGCTATTCCAATGGCGCCAATCGCATCAAGCCTGTCTGCATCCTGAACAACGAGTAGTTCCGGACTTGTCCACTGCTCTCCTTCAAGAGAGTTTTTAAAAGACATATACCGAATGATGTTGACCACATGCTCTACAACAGGGGGACTGACCTTATATTTGTTAAGCAATTTTTTTGCTGTAGAAGGGCCTATTTCTTCGTTTCCATCATTGAATTTTGAGTCAGCTATATCGTGTAATAGAGCTGCTAATTCTACAACTAATTGATCGACATTCTCGTCTTTGCTTATGGTGATAGCGTTTTGCCAGACCCTATTGATATGCCACCAGTCATGTCCGCCTTCAGCCTTTGCCAATATTAATTTTACCTCTGAGGCAATTTGACTAACTAAAGTGAGATTTTTCATACATATTACATATTATAAAAAAAAGTAATATATTTGTTCATATTACGACCCTAAGGACCTCAATGAAAAATTCGTATTACTCTACACTAAATTATTTGGGAGAAGACGCGAAGTCAAGAAAATCCCTTTTATTTCCAATATTATTTTGGGCCATTCTTATCATTCTTCTACTGGTTATATTCTAATTGATTACAACCACTTATTTGTTATATACCATTGAGTCGTCTCATAAATCGCATCCTTCAAAGTATATCTTGCTTGAAAGTCAAAGTCTTTGACGAGATCTGCAATATCACAATCCCAGTTTTGAGCCTTCATTTTTGCCAGTTGCTCATCATTAAGCAAGCTTTTTGTACCCACTAACTTGTCTTTAATTTTTGCAATACTTATAACGAACTCTAAGACGAAATAAGGAATTGTGCATCTGAATGGTTGAACACCCAGCGATGATGCTACATGCTGGGTGAAATCTTGTATTTTATGAATTCTTCCATCACTGACGAAATAGTGACGATTAACGATATCAGATAAAGCAGCAGCTATTATAACCCTGACTAAGTCTTTAACATAAATAAAGGAGTATTTGATATCCTTATTCCCTATGACGGGTGCAAACCTGAAGGTTTTTATTGTTTGCCAAATTTGAAATATGTCCTTTTCTGCTGGCCCAAAGACTGCCGTCGGTCTCATGATAATTAATGGTAGATTCTTAATTTCCTTCAATAACCCTTCTGCTCTTAATTTGCTTTTGCCATATGTAGTTCGTGGCCTTGGAGTTATAGTATTATCAACAACTTGATCAGGTGTATTGTCTGCACTGCCAAATGCTTCAATACTGGATATAAAAATAAATTTCTTTAATTTCGGACCTATTTCTTCTGCAGCAGAATTAGCTAATAAGACGCTATAATCTGAATTAACTTTAAAATATTCACTGTCCTTAGGGGCTCGGGTTATTCCAGCATTTTGAACGATAATATCAAATTGATGTTTGCTTAATATCTGTCTAAGCTCGGATTCATCTTCAAAATCTATCTCTATGATGTGAATCCTGTCATCTTGTAGGAGGTCTCGATTTGATGTGGATCTAATACCCGCGTAAGTTTCAAGTCCCTGCTCAAGTGCTTCTTTTACTAGCCAACTACCGACTGTACCACTCGCACCTGTAATAAAAATCTTAGCCATTAAAATCGAATCTGAAAATTCTGTAGGTCTTGTAAAGCTCGGAATTTAGTTTCAAAGCTGAAGCGTTCATTTCGGCATTATTCTCTAATACCCAGGAAACTTCTCCTGCAATCACATTTGATTCGCGCGCCTGTAATATGTTCTTCGCAAAAAATATCGCTTCGATTCCTTTTTTGCGGTAAGCCTCTTTAACACCTAATGCAATGATGCGAACATAGTCAGTTTTATTCTTCTTCGTAAGAAGCTTGAATATATTGAATGGAAATAATTTTCCTTTTTTAAATCCGCGTGTGATTTCGTTAATATTATTGAGGGTGATTCCGAATCCAACCGGGACACCCTGATCTTCAGCTATATAGCACCAATCAGGATTAAGTAAGAGTTTTAACTCATCTGCAAGATGCTTCAGTTCTGCATCCGTCATCGGAACAAAACCCCAGTTTTTTGCCCAGGCATCATTATAAATGGCACGAATATATTCTACATCCGACGCGAGCGTTTTTTTAGTGATAGGCCGAAAGATGATACCCTGTCTCGCCAGTCTTTCTTCGAGGCTTTGCGCCAGTCTAATTGATTTTTCAGAAGCTTTTTTGGTATAGAGTATGTACGCATAAAGATCCATGTCCTTTTTAAAACCATATCGCTCTATAAAGTCTTGATAATATGGTTTATTATAGGTCATCATTATTTTAGGCGGTTCATGGAATCCGTCAATGAGCAGACCAGCAGTGTCGTTGGTACTAAAGTTTGCTGGTCCTATAATAGTTTCAAGACCTTTTTCTTTACACCATTCTACTGCGCGATCCAGAAGAGCCTTACATACATTATAGTCATCTATAACGTCGAAGAATCCAAAGAATCCAACATTGCACTGGTGGTACGAATTATAATTATTATTCTGGATGGCCGAGATGCGTCCTACAATTTTACCATCCTTTTTAGCGAGAAATGATGCGACTTCAGAATGGATAAAGAAAGGATTTTTCTTTCGATTAAACATGTCCTTCTGAGCTATGTACAATTCAGGTACATAGTTAGGATCATTGTTATAGAGATCGTGAGGAAAATTTATATATGCCTTTAGAAGTGATTTATCTCCTGCTACTGGTAGAATTTCAACCTTCATGCACCCATTGACCTACAGTCTCTAAAATGCCAAGCTTATTGGCACACTTCGTTATTTTTTCTATGGCCTCTTCAATTTGATCAAATTCATGTGTAGCCATTAATGAGAACCTTAAGAGAGAAGAACTACTTGCTACAGCTGGAGAAACAACGGGATTAACAAAAACTCCTTCTTCCAAGAGCATTTTGGTGATATTAAAAGTCTTGAAATCGTCCCTTATAAATATAGGAATGATTGGTGTCTCCGAATGACCTGTATCAAAACCCGCTTCTTTCAACAATTTCATGGCATAATTTGTATTATCCCATAATTTCTGGAGACGCTCTGGTTCTTGTTCCATTAAGTCCAAAGCTGCTATGGCACTGGCAGCATTGGCAGGTGCAATACTTGCACTAAAAATTAGTGAACGAGCATTGTGTTTGAGGTAATTTATAGTATCATTATCAGCAGCAATAAATCCACCAATACTGGCTAATGATTTGCTGAATGTACCCATGATTAAGTCCACACTATCGGTAAGTCCAAAATGATCCGCTGTTCCTCTTCCATTTCTTCCAACTACACCCAGGCCGTGGGCATCATCCACCATTATGTTTGCCTTGTATTTCTCTGCTAGCTGCGCTATTTCTGGCAATTTTACCAAATCGCCTTCCATAGAGAATACGCCATCTACGGCTATCAATTTAATACGATCTGCTTCACATTTTTGAAGGACTTTTTCAAGAGAATCCATGTCATTATGACGATACTTAAGAACCTTGGAGAAAGACAATCTTGATCCATCTATTAAACACGCATGATCCAGTTCATCTATAATGATATAATCATGTCTTCCTGTTATGGACGAAAGTACACCCAGGTTTACCTGGAATCCCGTCGAAAAGACAAGAGCTCCTTCTTTTCCTACAAATTTGGCAAGTCTATCCTCTAATTCAATGTGAAGATCTAAAGTGCCATTCAAGAATCGAGATCCGGCACATCCTGAACCATATTTGTCAATCGCTTTTTTTGAAGCCTCTTTTATCTTTGGATGGATTGTTAATCCGAGGTAACTATTTGAACCAAACATAAGTACATCCTTACCCTTGATTTTAACTACGGTATCCTGTTCAGATTCGATTGTTCTAAAGTACGGATACAAGCCCACATCTTGGATTCTTTGCGGGACATCATAGGCTTTCATGCGTTCCTTAAGCATAAGTATTCATTTTAATAGACAAAGGTGATTAAAAATCAATCGCAAATATAGTTATTAATCTGAGAGAAAAGGTCTTACGAGACTGCCGTATGACTCTTGCTCTCAGGTTTAGTTTCTTTGAAATTACTTCTCACAATATAATCCCATAAGGGACTACTTACGCCAAATCCTTTGTCAGGATTGACGTAGTGATGTTTTAAGTGATGCGTTTTCAATGTGTTCCACAGTTTTCCCTTTACCTCTAAATGATGAATCGCATAATGAAACATGTCATAAACAAGATATCCAAGCAGGAATGTACCCATGAAAGCATACAATCCAGGGGCAGGAATAAAAGATTTCCACAAGAAGAAAAAACCTGCAGCCAATGGTAGACTTACTGAAGGAGGAAGAACAAGACGCAATCGGTCACAAGGATAGTCGTGATGAATCCCATGAAATATAAAATGCAACTTCTTGCCATATTCACTCTTGGGATGATAATGAAAAATAAATCGGTGCATCACATATTCCGTCAGCGTCCACGCCAGAAATCCGAGCATCGACCATGCAACGAAATCTATTATTCCTAATAGACCCGAACTTATCGCCAGATATGTAAAATATCCAATTACGGGAATAAAAATAATTAAGGGAATGGAAAAATGAACCTTTGAAAGTATTTCCATCCATCCTTGATCAAAAAGTCTTATCGACTCTGGCGAATTGGAGACGTATAGCTTTTTATTCGTCATTTTTCTATCGTTATCATTTTATAATCGGCCAGATTAGTTCGCACATCTTCTCCGTATAATTCAATATACTTTACATCGGGAAAAACGCCAAACTCTACAGCATAGACGTATATATTCTTGAGCACAATAGTGCGGTCGTCATATTGATACACAACTTTGAAGTCCTTACCGTTTTCACTTCGATTGATATAAAAAGTCAGATCCTTATATGAAACAAATTGGAATCTGTATAAGTCCGGAGAGATTTTATCTATATCATAACCATAAGCAAGCCTGTTCTGCAAATCATTAAGTTCTCGGCGAATTCCTCCTTCTGTAAACCTAATCCAATAGGCATCCATTGGTAAATGGTCATTGATTAATCCTTCTGAAGTCCGATTGACTCGATAGACGATGGCATCCTGATTTTGATTTCTTTGAATAAAAAAAAGAATATCCTTGTCTTCTGGAGGAACAGGGTACCACGAAGGTCTTCCCTGGGAGCCAGGATCTACATAAATCTTCTTTTTTAATTCATGTTTCACACTCAGTAATCTTTAGATTAAAATACAAAGATACTAGATTTAGTTATGAATTGAACTTAAGCTGTGTTCTTTTGATTATTGACTTGCCTTTATAGCATACTTAGAATTCTACCTTGAATCTGGCCCGAATACCAAGACCTTTTGAACCAAATAAAGTAGGAACGTTAGGATGATCTAAATAATTTAATCGCTTCACTAAATCCAGTCTTAAGACTCTGAAAATATTCGTAATCCCTATACTCCCTTCCATATAGGGGCCATCCGTGAAAAGATAAGTAAGAGAAGAACCATCAGAGGTTGTATCAAAAGAAGGGATGCCATCCGTTTTATTCGGATTGTTGCCATCACTTAACGTACCATACACCATCTTAAAAGTAGCAACTTCCCTAAGTTTTAATTTTTTAAACAGTGGAACCCTGTTGAAAAAGAATCCTTTGAAAAAATGCTCTGCCCTAAAGAAGATTTCCTGATCGCTTACAAATTCCAGGAAATTCATCATGTTAAATGACTCTCGCTGATAAGCAAAAGACTGATTGGCAGGAGGAATGAATAGTTCGGTATAGGGCAAATCACCCCAGATCTTCGTAGCTTCAAGGCCAACGTTACTGTGTCCAAGAATACTCATATTGAATCGTTTAAAGAATCCGAATTCAACCTTATGATAGCCATAATTGCTCCCCAGAAACCCTTTGATGGAAGTCTCATAACGCAGTGTCCAGATTGGATATTCGTTGATTATCGGAGTTCTATACTGCCTTCCCTGAATAAATTGTTTATTGGGAGCAAGCTCAAGTCCGATACCTAAAGTTGTAGTTTCTATTTGGTCTAAAATTGACGGTTCTCCATTTTCGTCCGTAAAATTGAGCAACAGATCACCATATGGCTTTCTGTTCTTATCTGAAAAAGTAAAATCCATTGCAAAACCAGGAGTCTCACGAGTATAGTCAAATCTTAATTCTCTATCGAGAAACATATTATTAGTCGCCCCTCTTCTGAATGAAAGTAATACATTATCCTTTTGAATGAATTGTAAATCTTGTCCGGGGAAGGTCACATCGTTTTGGTATGTCGCTCTCAAATAATGCCTCGGATTGCGCTTCCAGTCTTCATTAAAGCTATAGGTGAGCGCACCCTTGTATTTTACTTTTTTATCTCTGAAACCATAGGCACCATATCCATCAATTAGGATATTTTTATTGAAATTGAGATTTGTTTCAAACCCTAATCGTGTCCTGAATCCTTCAACCTGATTAAAGCTGACAAATGTCGGGAGAGGACCGATATCCAACTTTTTAAGTGGGATAAACCCTGTCGTAAGTATTCGTATCCCGGTGATTAATCTTTTATATGCAGGCATCGTAACCAACGTGTCAATCATCGCATAAAGATCTTTTTGGGTACGTGTCAATTCTATCAGGCGATTTTCATTCCACCATGATTCATCATAGGCTAATGCCCCTTCTAATTGTATGATTTTTTCAATATGATCATATACAGAGGGATCTGGTGCAGGTGAAAATTTAAAGTTGTCATAACCCAATGTGCGAGTTCCATAAAATCCAACACCATTTTTGGCCAGACTGTAATCGACAACTACTTCATCTCTTGTAAGAACAAAAGCTCCATCTTCCAAAGGTTGAAAATCCTGGCTGACTTTAATGTCATTAACAAAATTCAGATGTATATCACCTATAATTCCAAAGTCTGCTCTTGTGACCGTATAGCGATCATCATTTGATACATATAGATCTCCGGTGAATCCAAAATTCGCTTTGTTTTTAGGAATAAATCCTAGTCTAATACTACTCATTCCATTAACATCCATCGTATCCAGTATATAAAAGCGATAGAAATTCAAGGCCAGTGGCGATATCGGGCTAATAAAACTGTGATCAAGTAGCGGGATGGTATTGTCATAAATATCAATATCTCGATATAGAAACTCGATAATATCATTAATACTTTTATCATCCATTTGCTCATCAAACTTGGTCAGCTTGATTGCTTGCTGGTACTCTTTTCTTGATTCAGGATCCTTTCTGTAATAGATCTTGCTTTTGACTTCGCGAAGGAATATAGGCAGGAAAACCTTCCCGTTCACGGTCGAAGTGTCCAAATATTCCCATAGGATATCGAAGTTCTTAAAAATCTTTCTCTCTTTGAATTGTTCTGTGATGTTGTTGAAATCCAGTTGGACTTTCTCATGTTGATCGAAAGAATAAAAGTCTTGTCCCTCTAATCTGTTGGTTTTCTTATTTTCAATAACCTTTCGCATCAGTTCTACAGCCGGATTATTCTTTTTGGTATACCGGCCTTTCTTCGCAAGGATGACGACATTCTTTAACATCAAATCCTTTTTCTTCATTCTGAATTCCAGATCTTTCCATTTCTGCTCTTTCGGAATGTACATACAGGATTCTTCAAATCCCAAAAAATTTACGCAAAGAGAATCTGACACAAATCGAGACTCAATATCAAAATATCCGTCCAAATCAGTTGAAGTACCGACGCTGGTCCCTTTGAATATGACATTTACGAATGCCATTCCCTCACCGGTCTCGTCATCATATACGTTACCAGATACCTTAGTAACACCCTGAGCAGACAGATTACTGAAAATTCCGAAAATCAAAAGCGTGACTATAAATAATCTATGTTGAAATCCCATCATATTTATCTGAAATGATCTTATTTAATGCAATATTTTTTTTCCTCAAATATTATTAAAATGTTATAACACACTTGACTGGGAGAAGGATCAAAAAAATTGAAGAATTTGGTTGATTTCTTTAATTATAAGTCTTTCACAAGACGTGTTTCAGAACACGCACGGTTATAATCCACAAATATCAGTAATTTAAAACGTATAAGTTGATTTTCTGTGATACGATTGTCCGATATTCTTGCTGTAAATGAATGTTAAACTTAGTATTTTCTATATTGGCGCAAATCTTTGAAAAAATGTACAATAGCAGGATCGCAGGTTTAGGATATTATCTCCCTGAAAATAAGGTGACAAATGATCAACTTTCTGAATTTATGGACACCTCGGATGAGTGGATACAAGAAAGAACTGGAATACAGGAAAGAAGATATGCCAAAAAGCACGAGGAGACTACGACAACTATGGGGGCCAGGGCCGCCGAAAAGGCTATTCAAGATGCAGGAATTGACAAAACAGATGTTGACTTTATCATATTCGCGACATTAAGCCCGGACTATTTTTTTCCTGGGTGTGGCGTGTTAGTTCAGCGAGAACTGGGCATTACTGATACAGAGATAGGAGCTATAGACATTCGGAATCAATGCACTGGATTTGTGTATGGGCTTTCAGTTGCAGATCAATTTGTTAAGACCGGAATGTACAAAAATGTGTTACTTATAGGATCTGAAATGCACAGTATGGGTCTTGATTTCAATACAAGAGGTCGAAATGTTACAGTGATTTTTGGAGATGGTGCTGGTGCAGCCATAATTCAACCTACTGAAGATAATCAAAAAGGTATATTAACGACACATCTACACTCCAATGGTACAAATGCGGAAGAATTAGCCATGATCACTCCCGGATCACATGGAGGCTATCATTTAGGGAAGGAAAAATTTGGCTTTCCTGACGAAGATGATTTGGGTGGGATATATATCACACAAAAGATGATAGACGATCATCTGATATACCCCAACATGAATGGACCATTGGTGTTTAAAACAGCAGTCAAAAAGTTTCCGGAGGTAATTAAAGAGGCCTTAAACAAAACGGGTCTGAGCCCAACTGACATAGATATGTTAATTCCTCACCAGGCCAACTTACGCATTTCTCAATTTGTACAAAGATCATTAGGGTTACGTGATGATCAGGTTCATAATAACATTATGAAATATGGTAATACAACAGCAGCCTCTATTCCCATCGCCCTTACCGAAGCTAGAGATCAAGGGAAAATCAAAGAAGGAGATTTGGTCTGTTTAGCAGCATTTGGCAGCGGGTTTACATGGGGCAGCGCTTTGATACGCTGGTAGATCCAATCATTTTATTCATGCAGCGGTTCTCCACAGTATTTACAGAAATCAGCATCTGTATCATGTCCTTCAAGACTACAATAACGACATGCCTGCGTAGAAATTTGGGAGAGCTTTTTTGTCTTATGTTCCTTTAAAACTTCTGAACTAATAATACCAGCAGGAACAGCTATAACTGCATAACCCAATATCATCAATATGGCCGATAAAAATTGACCAAGTGCTGAATGAGGAGCTATATCGCCATATCCCACAGTAGTGACCGTCACAATAGCCCAATAAATACTTCTGGGAATACTATCAAATTCTTCGTTTGAACTGCCTTCAACCAAATACATGACAGCGCCGAAAATGCATACGACCACGACCACGAAGTAGACGAAAACTGTCAACTTTGCCAATGATGCCTTTAGCGATTTGATAAGTATCTCACCTTGGTTAAGGTAATGTACCATTTTGAATATTCTGAATAGTCTTAACAGCCGTAAGGCTCTGATGACCAGCAGAGAATGAGACCCTACAAAAATGATACTTAAATATGTGGGTAGAATAGCCAAGAGATCTATGATGCCATAGAAGCTCTTTGCATATTGTATTGCTTTGTGGACAGATATTAATCTTAAGATATATTCTATTGTAAAGAATATAGTCAGAATCCATTCTATTGTATAGAGAATTCTTTTTGTTCTCGGGTCGAGATGTGGAAGACTTTCCCATGAAACAGCAATTATACTTGCCAAAATCATGAAGAGTAAAATAATGTCAAAAAGTTTGCCTTCGAAAGTATCGGCCTCAAATATTATTTGATGAATTCGCCTCTTCCACTTGTTAATACTTTCGGAATTATTGTCTTGACGCATTAAAGTTATCTATCGCAAAGCACAAAGATGGTAATACTGTAGTTATTAAACAAAGAAGTGTTTAGACAAAGTCATTTTCATCCCATTTCGAAGCAGATTCTTCTACATCTCCTTCATCAGGGTTGAATACGCGTCTTTTCCTTTTTAGTCGCTCATATTCGCGATCAATTTCTGTATCCTCCCATTCATTAGTAAACACCTGAATGCCATGGAATGCCACCCCAATACCCCAAGCAAGGATTGGAAATATTGCCCAGAAATAATCTGTTGTCGCAAGGTTAAGCAAGATGAAAAAAACACTGAGGACGACCCATGTGATCACATGGGAATAAAATTTCTTTCGTGTTTTTACACGATTTCGCGCATGCTCGTATAGTTCTTGGGCATCCATTAATCAAATGTAAAATTAAAAATTCACCAAACATTTGATTATCGAAGTATGCTAGCAGATCTTAGATCAATGAGAAGAATTAGCTCGCTTTTAAGGTATCCAATTCTATTACCGGATAAACATCCAGCTATCTTCATTTGAATGTTCTTCGCTGATAGAATACTTGTCTTCGTTGAAAGCTTTAAGCTCCGTCAAATTGTCAACCTGATTCTTTATGATGTATCGCGCCATTGCTCCTCGAGCAACCTTTGCCGGGAAAGAAAGAAATTTTAATGATCCATCGTGATATTCTTGGAAATTAATAGTGAGTACCCTCGCTTTGATCTTTTTACTTTTTAGGACCTTAAAATATTCAACGCTTGCCAGATTGATTACGAGATCGTCTTGTTTTTCTTTAATTGTTGTATTCAGGTGGCGAGTAATTTTATTTCCCCAGAATTCATATAGATTTTTACCGTTTTGAGTCTTCAATCGTGTCCCCATTTCTAATCTATAAGGCTGAATCATGTCGAGTGGTGTTAATATTCCATAAAGGCCTGAACGGATGCGTAGGTGATCTTGTGCA
>JAJCYJ010000776.1 GCA_029262975.1 Saprospiraceae bacterium | reverse complement strand
GATAATACAGGATGTGATAAAAAATTAACCATGAAGCCCATTCTAAATATGCCCATGGCCAGTTGGGCTACACCTACCAGTAGACCGGTAAGGATAACCAATTCGACGTACTGATCAGAGAATGGGTCTGCAAGACTACTTATGCCAGCTAAGATAAGGACGGCAGAAACTGCGACCGGGCCAACATTCATTTGTGGAGATGTGCCCATAATTCCATAAAGAAACATTGGAATAAAGGCTGCATAAAGGCCATATACAGGTGGTACACCAGCCAGGTATGCATATGCAATCGCCTGTGGAATTAAAACAATAGCCACCGTTAAGCCTGCCAATACATCTGTCAGATATTGACGTTTCTTGTGGCTCTTCAGTCGATTGAATAATGGGATATTGAATTTAATCTTCTTAATTGTTAGTGAGCCGCAAAGATTAAGAGAATTTATGAAATGAAAGAGACATCCGATTAGGCGAACATAATCACCGGCTCATATAGAATAGGAAATTTACATGAATTTGCTATAAAACACATTCTATGTGCATCCTCATGAAGCGCCTTTGCTCTATCTAATGATGAATCAGGTGCAATAATTACTTCGGGACGAAGGATTACTTGTTCGAAGTAACCACTACCATCAGATTCTATAATCATAATTCCTTCTGCCCTATCAGTATATTTGAGTACCACTACCCCATCGTCAGCACATAAATGTAGGTACCACAACATATGACATCCCGATATTGATGCGACAAATAGATCTTCTGGATTGTGTTTGTACTTTTCTCCCCTGAAAGAAGAATCGGAGGAAGCAAGTATATCTGGCTTTCCTTCGAGTGAGATTGTATGACTGCGGCTATATGATCTGTAATCAAAAGTGCCTGACCCTTTGTTTCCGGTCCATTCTATAATCGGATGATAAAAGTGATTTTTAGACATAAGATGCTATTAATCCTGGCAAAATAGTCCTTACATCAAAATATGATAATTTCAGGTTATCCAGAATTTAGAATGGGAATATAAGTGATATTAAAGAGGTATTCATAAGTCGAATCGCAAAATAGTTGTTTTGGGCAAGCTTTGAATCCTGGTTTAGTACAAAAAAACATTGTACCCATAATTTCAATAAAACGAACTGCTGCCTAAGTATTGTTAGTGGGAGCTCAAAAGTTTATGTTGTCCTGACTTTAACATGTAGACTCATTAACATATTCCTTCTCTTTATTTTGAGATACAAGGATACATCGTCTGGAATATTTTCATATTTGTGGCTTATTAATAAATCCAACCATGTTTGAATTAGCGAATGCCAAAATATCCCGACTTAGTATACATTTCCTGGATCATGAAGCTGAGGAACCAAAGCTTCATTTGACAGAGGATTGTGTATCTCTCACTGATGAAAAAAACAGCGACCTTATACGTAACTATACGCTGTCCCCTTTCAAAAATTATGTTGACTATCGCTGTTTTATCCCTGTCAATGGAGATTTAGGTCATAATCCAATTTATACGATGGCTGACCAACTGTTCAATGATGCGGAGACCTTTCACGAAACCAGTCAGCGTATCGGAAAGCAACTGTTTCAATCCGCCACACATCACGCCATAAAATCCGGAGACTTGTTAGTCACCTGGATTACTGATGTAATGTATGAAGACGAAGTCATAGATGCCATTGGGATATTCAAATCTGAAAACAAGGATGACTTTATGCAACTTCTTTATGAGGAAGATAGATGCACGATATCAGCTAATCAAGGTATAAACATTAATAAGGTAGATAAAGGATGTATTATTTTCAATACAGCTGCCTCACAGGGTTATGTAGTTGCTTCATTGGATCGCACGAGCAAAAACATGGATACACAATACTGGCATGATACTTTTTTAAAACTTACACTGTTAGATGATGCCTTCCATCAGACACAGCAATATTTGAATATGGCTCAGACCTATGTAAGTCATCAACTCGCAGAGGATTTTAAGATGAATAAAGGAGACCAGGTGGGTATCTTGCACGAAGCAGGACAATTTTTTAAAAAGAATGAATCATACAATCAAGATCAATTTGAAACAGAAGTGTTAGGAGGGAATCCTGAAGTAATTACTTCTTTTCAAAATTATAAAAAAGATTATGCACGCGAATTGGAGGTGGAGATGCCCGAACAATTCGCTATATCCAATTTGGCTGTCAAGCGAAGTGCAAAAGATTTTAAGAGCGTTCTGAAATTGGATAAAAATTTTCATGTCTATATCCATGGTGATCGTCAAATGATTGAACATGGTATCGAACCTGATGGACGGAAATATTACAAACTGTTTTATGATCAGGAACAGTAGATACCTGCCTTCAATATTTATTGATTAATAATAAATATTGAAGGTTCAGCTTCTTGCATCAGATCTTTTTAATACTATTTCTGATTTTTTTATACACTTTAATCACATATGGCTATCTTCATAAAAATGAAGACTATAAAGGCGATACAATTGTTGAAATCTTTTGACACAGAAGACTGGAGGGAATTCGGAGATTTTTTAGGAGGACAAATTAGAGAAGGGCATCATTGCATCACTTTGTTTGAGCATATTCGGAAGTATAGGAATAATTGGAATTCTAAACACTTGGTTGAGGAGTACATTAAAATGCTTCACTTTAAAGAAATCACTACGAAAAGTTTCAAGAATATTTTCTCCAAATTAAATTTGATAATTGAAGACTATTTTGTCTTGAAAGAAGCCAGGAGTGATCGGATTCTTTATAATTTGACGCTTCTGAAAAACCTGTCATCAAGAGGATTGTTTCATCAGTTTGAGATTACAGCAAAAAAACTAGAAAAGGAATTAAAAGACAATAATGAAATAGGTGTTTTTGACGAATTCCATCTACTGGAATTAAATCATTTGAGATTCTTTTCTGATAGTTCTATTAAGAATGAAAAAGGTGATGTTATTTTAGAGGACTTAATGCAATAT
>JAJCYJ010000775.1 GCA_029262975.1 Saprospiraceae bacterium | reverse complement strand
TGGAAATAGTCAAATAGAGGTCAGCATATTTGCAAATGCAGATTCAAGCTATTTTAGTTTACCTTAAAATGTACTATATCCTCACTTTACGCAGCGCTTGGTTCATTCTGAGTGATACAATATTTACATTTTAAAGGGACTAGGTTAAATAGAATCATCTTCATACAAACAATTTAATGGATTTAGTAAGATCGTTCTAAGAAGGGTGCCTGACTAAAAATGTTTGTACTGATATAGAATGAACTGCACTACTTTAATAAGCTAATTCTTCTATTTGCCAAATTTTCATAATTCAAATGTTTTATTAAGAATTGCATTCTGTAGCATTCAGACAAATTGCCCGGAACCCTATTCTTTTTGTAGTATTCAAAAGATTCCTCATTTATCAAGTTAATTCTGGAATACACATATTCCAACGTTGAATTAGAAAGGTGTTTATACTCTTTTCTTTTAAAAATTCATTCCTATTTGCTTACACGAGTATTTTTAAATAAAATCGCTATTGCGTATTCCGACATAATATTTTGAATATTCTTAAGAATAAGCTCCGTGTTTTCCCTTACTTCTTCAAAGCATATTATAGCCTGTATTCAAATCAGGTTTTAAGAATTTTAATAATTACATCATAGCATTTCTGCAATCAAATTCAGCAACATATTCTACTATATGTTTTTCGTCAAATAATATCTTCATTCTAATGCTTCGATCTTGACTAGTTCTATAGATCGGAAGATTCCCTTTTCATTGAAATTATACAGAGTCGTGGAACGAAAGCCCTAATAGTTGGGAACAATGGCTGGGATCCTCGGTATTCTCTTCTTGCATGACCAGAAGTATTTCATACCAGAATTAGTGTTTTAAGATCATCTTCCTATTGTTGAATTAATACATCCTGGATTCCAGATTTATCTGCAACATTTCCTCTGGCGTTTTTAAGGATGTCAAAATTTGCAACCAGCTATTTTCTAAGAAATTATTATGCCTAAAACGATGTTTAAATAATTTGGATTTTATGGATTCGACACTCTGTTTAATTTGCACTTAGGATAACTATAAAATGTCCTTATTTGAGTATTAATAAAAAAAATTGCAATTGACAGTAAAATGGTATTAAATTTGCACAATCAATTTTTCAAACAATTTATATTCTAATGGCAAAAAAAAGAATTTCAGAAGAGCAGGCCAAGCAAATAGTTCAGCAAGTAAATGATGGTGCAAAACCAGCTGAATTAGCGAAGCAACATGGTTTTAGTTTAGGTACATATTATAACTGGAGAGCAAAATTCGGTGGTGGTGCAAAACCTAAAGCGGCTAAAGCAGCTCCAGCTAAAGCTAAAGCAGCTCCTAAAAAAGCAGCAGCTAAAAAAGCAGCTCCGGCTAAAGCTAAAGCAGCTCCAGCTAAAAAGACAGCAGGAAGAAAACCAGGTCGTAAACCAGGTCGTAAACCAGCAGCTAAAAAAGCAGCGACTGGATCAAGTGCTGCAGCTATCAAAGCTCAAATCTTAGGATTAAAAGATCAGATCAAAAGCATTGAAGCTAAGATCACTAATCTTAAGGCAGCTTATACCGAAGCAATATTTAGCTAGGCTATACTCTTAAGTTTTAAAAAGAGAGGTGTTGTATCAACACCTCTCTTTTTTATTTTAAAAGTAATCGTGTCTTATGTTTAGGTAAAAAGAGTAGACTATAATTATATCTAAATACTCCGGGTTGACAAATGTCGAAGCCGATCGCCTGATATCAGTTTACCAGCTTTGCAATTAATCACCAAAACAGATAAACTCATTCTATTCTAAGACTCGTATTTAACAAGTGTAACTTATACCTTAGATACTTTTAGAATCAAACAAATAAGCGGGTAGGTTGGCATAACAGGCCCACGTCTTCCTTCGGGTTCGGTCTTCCAATGAGCTCTGGCACATTGGTTTCAACAAAGGTTGAAAATCATTCCTTCATTTTACGAATGAAAAAAAGGAATGAAGACCAAGAGCCATTATAAATATTGGCCTACCCACTGTAAACTCAAGACATCCACGGGTGTATTAAAAATGAGCTAACGTGATGAGCAGTTAGATAGAAAGGGCGTAGAACCATATTTTTGTAATAATTATTTATGTGACAGAGCCTAATAAGTTTGTTCTGTCTGACTAAGATTGTTGCCTTTTTTCAATAGTCCGCCGTATGGATTAAGACCTGTGAATCGGTTAATTATAGTTAATTTAGTCTTGCATCTGACAAGTATCCCGGTTGTTGAAACTAGTCTTGATTCTGTATACTTGTTAAAAAGGCGGTTAGAAAAGACGTGCCTTCAGTCACTTTACTTCTTCTCATAACAATAGCATTCCTCAAAGTCAGAGTGTTCGGTTGTCGGCCATGGACTCATTTCAGAGCTTTGCTCAGCAATAATAACATTGACGGCCTAATCAAATATCCGGTTGCAATTATAAGAGAAGTCATTACTTGGTTTATGCATTCAGACCTCTATTCATCCAAACTTCCAATTGGACAATTTGATTATTCGTTAAATTAATGTTTCAATAATAATTCAACATGAACCGATGGAATACCGTTAGCATATTAACAAGTGCTATATAGAGTTATTATTCCTTATAAAAATAGAGCGTTTATAACTACACAAGTCACCTCTCAAATTTAAAGTCTACCAACTAAGTTGTCTAAATCCAGAGAGAATGTGGCCAGGGATATTAGCTATGTGACGATGTCTTTTCCGTCAAGCGAAGCGACATTTAAGAGTTTTGGATAGTATCAGGATAGCCTGTGTTACATATCCACAACAGACAAGGTTGATGAAGATTTCGCAATAACTCAATACATTTACAGCTCTGATTCTTTTAACAAGGCTTTTTTGAAATATTCATAGGTTAGTTTAAATCCCTCTGCTCTTTCATACTTTGGTTCCCATCCTAAAAGATTCTTGGCAAGATTAATATCCGGTCTTCTTCTCTGGGGATCATCTACAGGCAATTCCATAAATGAAATTTTTGAATTAGATTTTACCAACTCAATAATTTCTAAGGCCGCTTCCTTAATAGTGATTTCAATAGGGTTACCAATATTTACCGGGCCGGAATAATTACAATGCAATAATTTATAAATTCCCTCTACAAGGTCATCCACATAACAAAATGATCTGGTCTGACTACCATCACCAAATACGGTTATATCTTCATTCCTGATCGCTTGAGAAAAAAATGCCGGCAACGCTCGGCCGTCATTTATTCTCATTCGGGGTCCATAAGTGTTAAAGATTCTCACGATCCGTATGTCAAGCCCATGGTAAGTATGATAGGCCATTGTTATAGCTTCTTGAAATCGCTTTGCTTCATCATAGACTCCCCTGGGACCGATAGGGTTCACATTGCCCCAATAATCTTCATTCTGCGGATGTACTAATGGATCACCATATACTTCTGAAGTGGATGCAATCATAAATGTTGCCTTCTTTTCTTTAGAAAGGCCCAACAAATTATGTGTGCCAAGACTGCCTACCTTAAGTGTTTGAATCGGCATTTGTAAATAATCTATGGGACTGGCAGGAGAAGCAAAATGTAATATACAATCAAGGTGTCCAGAAATATGAATAAAC
>JAJCYJ010000774.1 GCA_029262975.1 Saprospiraceae bacterium | reverse complement strand
GATGGGTGCTGTACGATTAAATGAGGAGTGTATACGGTAGTGCTCACTTGTACATATGCATACTAGATTTCCGCTTGGCAAGAATTAAAACTAATATTATGAAAGGCCTCCTGATGGCAACATGTCTCTTTTTATCTTTTGAAAAAGTAATCCCTCAATCACGACCGGTACGCAAGTTTTTAACGCTTAGATACTTGGAAATTCAAAAACAGTTAGACGTGTCATTAGCTCACCGAAGGGCTGACATAGAAACCTTTATTCACAATAACCAGAACAACCTTAAAACATGGACATCTAACATCGAGCTTTACTTAATATTTCATGTGCTCTATAATTCAGCAGATGAGAGAATATCAGAAGAACAGATTTTTAGTCAGATAGATGCACTTAACCATCATTTTGGATCGCCGGCAAATACCACCGATCAAGCCACGCTGGAAAAAGGAAGTCATAATAGTCTGATAGGTCATTCAGAAATATCATTTTGTCTTGCTCATAATGGTCTTCACAAGCTAGATCAAAACGGCTTGAATTATATTAAGACGGACAGACTCAGCTGGCCTTTTGGTGATCAAATGAAAAGTTCAAAAGGGGGAGGTAGGGCACCTATTGCACCAAGTTATTATATAAATATCTGGGTTGTGAATATGGACGAAGAAATAAGTGGCTATGCTCAAATGCCAGGCGGCGCGATTGCTACCGATGGCATAGTCATCGACTATCGTTTTATGGGCATCGGAAATTCAAATTGCTCTCTATATAACGAAGGAAAGACACTGACCCACCTAATGGGAAATTATTTGAATTTGTATCCTTTATGGGGAATGGGACTCTGCGAGGATGATTGGGTGGAAGACACGCCCATACATAATGGCCCAAATTATGGTTGTCCCATTCTTTATGAAATGAGTACCTGTTATAGAGAAGCCAGAATTGAAATGACTACGAACTTTATGGATAACACTGATGATGCCTGTATGACGATGTTTACAAAAGGTCAAATTAACAGAATGTATGCATCACTTATTAAAGGCGGATCGCGTCACGGACTTCTAAATGCCTCTTTAAGGTATAACGAAGATGGCATAGCAGCTGAAGATCAAAGAGTATCCGAATTTGAAAATTGTCAAATTATAATTTGCACTAATCCTAACCTTGATAAAGTGTATTTACAATTTTTCAACTTGAGGTTTAGGCAAAGGGTGGATTTGGCAGTATATGATAGATATAAACAATTGATTTCAGAAAAGGTATTCGTCATTGGGAATTTTGATGAACATACACTTGATATTGAAATGTGGGAGAGCGGACTGTATTTCATGCAATTTAGAACAGAGAGTTCATTGATATCTACCAGTAAATTTGTCCTTTTTTAATTGATATAATAAGAATTTAGATATGCAAGAATTAAGTAAACTTATCCAGGTATTTTACGTGCTATTTTTTATCATATTTATAACCGATACCTTGCACACACAGCCTGTAAATAACTACATTGGTGATGCAGTTCAGCCTGCACCTAATGAGGCGTCAATTGGTAAATTTGGAGATATTCCTGTGAGTTATTACACTGGAGTCCCAAGCATATCTATTCCGATCTTTCAATTACAACAGGGGCCGCTGGCACATAGTATTTCGATTAGTTATCATGCTGGTGGCGTCAGGGTTGACGAAATGGCAAGTCGCGTTGGCCTTGGATTTAGCCTGATTGCAGGTGGGTCAATTACACGGGTGGTCAGCGGTCTGCCGGATGAAACTATTAATGGATATTATAATAAGGGAAATGAACTGACAAATTTAAATTCCTCTAAAATCGATGAATTAATAAATGGATCCAGAGACGGAGAGCCAGATTTATTTTCTTTTAATGTCGGGAGCTATAGCGGTAAATTTTATTTTGATGAAAATAAAATACCTGTATTAGTTCCTCGTCAGGATATTCTAATTGAAGTCAGCTATACATCCAATAAATTTGAAAAATTTGTGCTTGTGACTCCTGAAGGAAATAGATGTACGTTTGGAAAAATAGATGGCACTGAAGCCTATAATGAGACATATGCATCTCTTTCTTCTGATAGCTATATATCAACTTGGCATTTACTGAAAGTAGAAAATATGGATGGCATTCACCATCTTGATTTTTCCTATGAAGATGACAATTATAGCTATCAGTCATTATCAAGTTGCAATTGGTATGCTACTGAATGTATGCCTGGTACAGGAGGAGGGTGGTCCAATTGGAACTCAGGATCCTGGACACAGGGAGAGACTTGTTCCTCCACCACATTTTACCAATTCGGAAACCAAATACACTACTATAACACGACAAATGTGAAAGGAAAAAGGCTTTCCCAAATAGAGTCTTTTGATGAAACAGTATCGTTCATTTCTACGGTAGATCGATCCGACCTAAGTCCAAGCGGGTTAGCATTTGGAACTAATAAGAAGCGTTTGGATTTTATAGAAATTTCAACAGGTATTAATCCCAATACTTTTTGTAAAAGATTTGATTTTGATTACTCTTATTTCATCGCTGACAACCCAGATCATGCGGGCCTTACTGTAGGCCAAAGATTGAAACTCGATGCTATTATCGAAGTCAGTTGCGATGGCATGGAAGCAAAACGGCCTTATTCATTCCAGTATAATGATGCTGTTAAATTGCCCTGGCGGCTTAGCAAGTCACGGGATCATTGGGATTATTATAATGGTCAGGTAAACAACGAACATGAAATG
>JAJCYJ010000773.1 GCA_029262975.1 Saprospiraceae bacterium | reverse complement strand
GGGGCTCCACTCTTCTCTTAAAGCAGCCTTTCCAGAATATTTAGAATAGTTGCCTGGGTTGGGTGGTTGATTTAATAAGAAGATGTCCAGAAATCCATCCTGATTAAAATCTATAAAGCAGGCACCTCGTGTTCTCTCTCTACTATCGATACCGTATTGACCGGCACGCTCTGAGAATTTAAAATTGCCCTCATTTATATATAATTTATTAGCGCGCAGATCGGGACGGTCATCATAAAGCTCACTTGTTACATATATGTCCGGCAGACCGTCATTATTAACATCACCAACCATCACGCCAGAAGACCAACCACCATTATCGACAATCCCTGCAGGAACAGTGACATCTTCAAACTTCAGCTGCCCTAAATTTTTATACAGTCGATCACCGACTAAATTACCCGCCAGATATATATCCTGAAGACCATCTCCATTAAGATCGGCGATGGCCACTCCCCCGCCACCGTAGTAGTTGCTATAAATAAGTATGCTGTGATCCTTCGTATCCTCGATTTCATTATTAAAATGAATACCCGAATCATCTGGATCAATCAAATTAAATAAAGGGCTATCCTGCGCTTGAATAGTTAGAATGCCGAGAAAAATAATGATATTAATCTGTAGATATATGCTCTTATAAGTATACCTCGTCATTGTTGTCACGATCTTGTATATGGCTGTAATTACTGACATTTTCCAACGTAATAACATCGAGCGGCAAGTACTTTTTGTCATCCACTCTTTTGTTTTGCAAGATATAATCAAAGAGACGCATTACTCCATAAAATCCTTGTAAGGCAGGATTTTGATTTATTAAAAATATATTTTTATAGCTTTTTAAAGCGTCAATATTTTTTTGAATTAGATCAAACCCTACCAGGACTATATCGCTTCT
Organism: Saprospiraceae bacterium; assembly: GCA_029262975.1. GTDB lineage: Bacteria > Bacteroidota > Bacteroidia > Chitinophagales > Saprospiraceae > JAJRXG01. The sequence goes on along the minus strand of JAJCYJ010000773.1, from coordinate 6,533 downwards.
TCCGAGTTTGATGAGTACTTCAACTATATAGTGGGCCCGGCTTGTTGTGACAAAAAAGCCTTTCATGGAATCATCAGAAGCAAGGAGGTATTCAATTTGATCGCTCAATTTTTTTTCGTCTTCAATTTCCACAATTCTGCGTGTGATTACCTGATAACCTTTGTTTTGATCAAAGTAATCAAGGAACCCCATTTCTTTCGCAATCATGTGGCTACTATTCTTAACATCACTCTCCATATGCAGCACCGCTACAGTGCTTTTATTCTGGGTGCTAAGGTCTAATAGTTTTGCGGCCAGACGTCCGCTTTGAAAAGAATCCTGTCCGACATATCCCAGTGACTGGCTTTTCTCTCTTTCGATATTTGAGTTTATTTGAACATAGGGGAGCGAATGTTTGTCACATTGATCTAATATCAAAACGGCATCTTCTGTAGTCGTAGGTGCGATCACAAGGGCCTCATAGTCTCCGCTAAAAAGCTGTCCTGATAATTTCAATAGGTCACCTTGTTTCCGATCGTCAAATGTGAAAATATCTCCAGATAATCCGACATCTTTCGTATTTCTTAGTGCTCTCAACACTCCCTTTCGCTGAGCCCTCCAAAATTCATCTTCTTTATGTGGTGGCAGTACAACTGCTATTTTGTGATTGCGGTTTCTGGCCAAACTTCTGGCAGCGAGATTTGGCTGATAGTTTAATAACCTGATGGCTTCTTTGACCTTCTCCTCTACATCTTTAGCTACACGTCCCCTATTGTGTAGTACCCGGTCGACGGTACCTACAGAAACACCCGCTTCCAATGCAATGTCTTTTATCCGAATTTTAGACATAAAATAAAGTCATAAAATTTTATTACGCATATATAGCAAAAAAAAGTATTTAATTTTTGCGTGTACGCACACAATATCTCATATTCTTCCTACATTGCCAACTTAAAGTATAAATATTAAAATCTAATTTGTAATGAAAAAACTATCACAGCTAATAATTCCATTATTATTTCTGGCGTCCACTGCCATCGGACAAAAGAATATTAGTGGTATTGTCAATACATCAGAGGGTGACCCCCTTATCGGTGTAAATATTATTGAAAAAGGGACTTCCAACGGGACGATCACGGATCTCGACGGAACATTTGAACTGACCATCGGCGATGATGGTGTACTGGTTTTCTCTTATTCCGGTTATGAAAACCAGGAAATAATCGTAGGAAACCAAACATATTTAGACGTGGCCCTGATAGCAGGTGCCTATCTGGATGAAGTAGTCGTAACCGCATTGAATATCGGTCGTAAAAAGCGAGCATTGGCATATGCTGTCGGCGAGTTAGATGGTTCAAGTGTGGCAACAGCTAAAGAAGTAAATATCGGAAATGCATTAGCCGGTAAAGTTGCTGGAGTCAACGTCAGTAACCCGGCTACAGGAGCTGGAGGATCAAGCAGGATTGTGATCAGGGGCAATAGCAATATCAGCGGTAATAATCAACCATTGATCGTAGTCGATGGTGTACCGATCAACAATGATAACCTTGGTTCTGCCGGTATGTGGGGTGGACAAGATTGGGGTGACGGCCTCAGTAGTGTCAATGCGGATGATGTTGAGTCGATGACGGTACTCAAAGGAAATACCGCCGGTGCACTATACGGATATCGTGCCGACAATGGTGTGATCCTTATTACTACCAAAAAAGGAAAGAAAGGAGAAGGAATAAGTGTAGAACTCAACTCTAATTTTCAATCAGAAACGATTATTGATAATTATAACTTCCAACAACAATATGGTCATGGCTTAAACGGTGCCAAACCGACAACGGAAGCCGAAGCCTTCGCCCAGGGACTTTATTCTTGGGGAGATGCATTGGACGGAAGTTCAGTCATACAATTTGATGGCCAATCACGACCTTATTCTTACGCCGGAGACAACCTCGGTAGATTTTATAGTAGTGGTTCCACATTTACTAATTCCCTCGCTCTATCAGGCGCAGGAGAAAATCATAATTTCAGATTTTCATTTACGAATTTAGATAATAAAGGAATCGTACCAAATTCTGATCTTGATAGAAAGACATTTTCGACGAACACAAATATCACATACGGTAAATTTAGTGCCGGTATAACTGGTTCCTTTATGATAGAAGCGGTGAACAACAGACCCCGGTTATCTGATTCACCAGGGAATGCCAACTATACAGCCTGGTCTCTTCCCCCAAGTATTAATATCGATGATTTACTTGGAGATCCGAATAAACCGGGATCGAACGCTGACGGAACAGAATTTCAATTTAACGACAATGTTTTTGTGACTAACCCATGGTGGGCAGCGCATCAGTTTGAAGGCGGTAATCGCAAAAACAGAATCTTTGGAAATATATCTTTAGGATATGAGCTCATTGATGGCTTATCTATAAATGGTAAAGTTGGAATTGACAGATTTACTGAGTCGAGAAGAACTTTAACCCCTTATGGTACGGCTTTTAGCACATTAGGGCAATTAAGCGAATCGAATAGAAACGTCCAGGAGGTCAATCTCGAAGCCACAATTAATTATGTAAAGGATATTAGTGAAAGTTTCGGCATTAATCTTTTAGTAGGTGGTAACCAGCAAAAAAATTCAAACGATTTATTAGGTGGTGGTGGAAGCAACTTTAATGTTCCTTTTTTGCATACATTACGCAATCTTGCCAATCAGAGTATCTCCTCAGGTTTTTCAAAATTCCAGGTAAACTCTGTCTTTGGACAGGCTGAATTTTCATTGAATAGTGCTTTATACTTAACAGTAACAGGACGTCAGGATTGGTTTTCTACGTTGACTGATCCCAACGGTGCTGAATCTAAAAATTCAATTTTCTATCCATCTGTCGGATTGGCTTATGATCTTGCCAACGGTTTAGAATTACCCGCAGTTGTTGATTTTGCCAAAGTAAGAGCATCATGGGCACAGGTTGGTGGATCCACTGATCCTTATCAATTAGGTTTGACCTATGGTATTTTTGGCCAGGGTCACCTCGGTCAGGCATTAGGAGGTGTTAACAATGGTTCTGTTCCTCCTATAGGACTTGTTCCTTCTTCTAATACAGAATTAGAATTAGGTTTTGATGTAAGACTTTTCAAAGGAAGACTACATCTTGATATGGCGTATTATACAAGGGAGACAACAGATGGAATACTTAGTGCTTCTATTTCAGCTGCCTCAGGTTATGGTTCTAAAACTGTAAATGTTGGTAAAATAACCAATAAGGGAGTCGAAGCTTTTATTGAAATACAACCAGTAAGAACTTCTAATTTTACCTGGAACATAGGCTTGAACTTTGCTCAAAACACAAATAATGTAGAGAGTCTTTTGACGCCTGAAGATGACGGTGAAGAAATCAGACTGGAAGAAAGCAGAACACGAAATGCATATATTCACCTGGTAGAAGGATTGCCATTTAGCCAGGTTATGGGTTTTGAATACGAAAGAGATGGAAGCGGCAATATAACGCTTGATGAAAATGGATTGCCTGTCCAGGGAGCTTTAAGACCATTTGGTACGGGTGTACATCCGACTACCCTGGGTATCAACAACAGTTTTAATTTCGGAGACTTTGGCGCAAGCTTTCTTATTGATATAAAGAGAGGCGCTGTGATATACAATGCTACGAACGCCTATGGATATTTCAGAGGATTGCACGAAGAAACATTAGAAGGTAGAGAAACTGGAATTGGGGTTGTAGAAGCTGCGAATGTCGAAGATTATTATCAGAGAATTGCATTTGGCATTTCAGAGGAATTTATCGACAATGCGAACTTTGCCAAATTACGTGAGATTATAGTTAGTTATAATTTTCCAAAAAGTTTGATAGACAAATTACCATTTGCATCCGGCTCATTGTCGTTTGCTGCTCGTAACCTATTAGTGCTATCCAGCAATACAACTAACATAGATCCTGAGTCAACTTATACGACTGGAAATGGCCAGGGATTAGAAATGTTTGGTGTTCCTGTTACGAGGAACTATGGCTTAAATCTCCAATTAAAATTCTAATTTTTTAAAAAGTAAAAAAATGAAATTAACAATATATAAAATCGTCATATTGCTTGGAGCGATGCTTTTATTTCAAACTTCTTGCGATGATAATTTTGCGGAAATAAATACAAATCCCCAAGTAGCAATTAATATAGATCCGGGATTTCAATTTTCCTGGGTACAATTGAGAACTTCCGGTGGTCGCTATGAAAACTGGAGAGCAGGTTTGATTTATTCTTCTATGATGAATCAGCACATGGCCGCGCTTTGTGGCTATTGGAACGGAGATAAATATACCTTTAATGGTGGCTATAACTCCTCATTATTTGACCAGGCCTATCGTGAACAAGTGAAAGACATGCAAGATCTAATCAACACCCTCGAGCAGGGAGAAGTTGGAGATCAAACCATGTTGGGGATGGCCAGGATATGGAGGGTGGTGATATTTCACCGTTTGACAGACTTGTATGGTGATGTACCTTATTCTGAGGCTGGATTAGGTGCTATTGCAGGAATTGATTTTCCAAAATATGATACGCAGGCATTCATTTATGCCGATATGTTAAGTGAATTAGAAGCTGCTATTGGGCAACTTGGCTCTGGCGGATTTGGTTCAGCAGATTTGATGTTTGGTGGTGATGTAGCCAAATGGAAAAAATTCGGAAATTCTCTGATGCTCCGTTTAGGCATGAGGTTATCGGAAGTAGATGCCGGTACGGCACAAACTTTTGTTTCAAAGGCTATTGCCGGAGGTATCATGACGGACAACTCTGATGATGCATTTTTAGAACATACAAATGGTCCCGAAGGGATAAATAGGAATGGTATTGGAGAGGTTTTGGATAAAGCCAATGGATTTGGAGATGACTGTCCACGGCTAAGCGCTACGCTTGTAAATGGATTGCAGGCGAGTGGAGATCCAAGATTGGATATATTTGGCATTCCTGCTGCAGGTGGTCATAATGGCTTACCGAACGGTTTAGATGCTACAACTATTCAAGATAATCCGACTGGCACAGATATTAATGATTTTGACAGAATCAATCCTTTGCTTGTGACAGTCTCGACACCAATGATGTTTATGACAAGTGCAGAGGCACAATTATTAGCTGCAGAAGCAGCAGTACGTGGATGGACTTCTGGTGATGCGGCGTCACTTTATAATAAAGGTGTTACCAATGCTATGAAACAATGGCAACATTATGATGCTTCCCTTGTCATAGAAGATGCAACTATTGACGCTTATTTAGCAGCCAATGCCTTTGATGCCGCAAATGGTCTTGAACAAATTGGATGGGAATATTGGTTGGCTACTTTTCTGAATGAATATGAAGCCTTTGCAAACCTAAGAAGATCAGGATTTCCTGCATTGACTCCAGTAAATTATCCGGGAAATGTCACGAATGGACAGATTCCAAAAAGACTTGCTTATCCATCAGGTGAATCTGGAAGAGCACCTTTTGAAGCAGCTAAATCCGCTCAGGGATTGAGCAATGACTTTTCAACTTATATGGCAGTTCCTGTATGGTGGGATGTGAATTAATTATCGTAGATTAAATAGTTTTTCATACTGGTGGGTGATGTAAAATTCATTCGCCAGTTTTTTTTTCTAATGAACATGCAATTTCATCCTTTAGACATAGCCATCATTTTAGGGTATCTCGTGCTTACGATATGCTTAGGTTTTTGGGTTTCTAAAAGAGCATCTAAAAGTCTACGGGCATACTTTCTCGGAGACAATAAAATCAGCTGGTATTTTCTTGGATTGTCTAATGCTTCCGGCATGTTTGATGTATCCGGGACTATGTGGATCGTCACCCTGTTTTTTGTATATGGGGTAAAGAGTGCATGGATACCATGGTTGTGGCCGGTATGGAATCAGGTCTTTATTATGGTTTTTATGGCCATCTGGCTACGAAGATCCAACGTATTGACAGGTGCAGAATGGATCATCCATAGATTTGGAAATGGCATGGGTGCAAGATTGGCACATGTCATTGTTACAATTTTTGCAGTTATAAGTGTCTTTGGATTCATTGCCTACTTCTTTGTCGGAATTGGAAAATTTGCCACGGTTTTTTTCCCTTGGGACCTTTCTTATTCTAATTATTTTATAACACTTACTTCAGAGCATTCTTATGCCCTGTTTATCATTTTGATAACGACACTATACGTCATCAAAGGTGGAATGTACAGTGTCGTCCTGACAGAAGTCCTACAGTTTGTCATCATGACGATATCATGTATCGTCGTCGCAGTAATTGCCATGATGCAAGTAACCAGAACACAAATCATCAATGCCATCCCGGATGGTTGGGAGGACTTATTTTTTTCATGGCATCTCGACCTGGATTGGACGGGATACCTGGAAAGTGTAAATACAAAAATAGAATCCGATGGTTTTGAGCTATTTGGATATTTATTCATGATGATGTTATTCAAAGGCATTTTTGCGAGTATGGCCGGACCTGTTCCCAGTTATGACATGCAGCGTATATTGTCTACAAAGACTCCGATGGAATCCGCAAAA
>JAJCYJ010000772.1 GCA_029262975.1 Saprospiraceae bacterium | reverse complement strand
TGGTTTTTGGAATGTTGTTGAAATTTTAGGGTCACTTGCCTTCTTCATTTACGGTATGAAGCTGATGAGTGAGGGTATTCAGAAAGCAGCAGGGCCTCAATTGCGAAACATTTTGAGTGCAATGACCAAAAACAGGTACCTGGGCGTGTTCACTGGCTTTTTGGTAACTGCACTTGTACAATCATCATCCGCTACAACTGTAATGACCGTGAGTTTTGTAAATGCCGGACTCCTTTCATTAGTTGAATCTGCAGGTGTCATGATGGGCGCTAACATAGGTACCACAATTACAGGATGGATTATTTCGATTTTAGGGTTTAAGTTACACTTAAGCGCCTATTCTATTCCAATTTTTGCGATAGGTCTTCCTATGATGTTTACCGACAGAGGCAGATTAAAATTTTGGGGTGAATTTCTTATTGGCTTTGCCATTTTGTTTATGGGCCTAAGTTTTTTGAAAGATTCTGTCCCCGATCTTAAAGGAAATACGGAAGCCCTATCCTGGCTTAAGAACTTCGCAGAATGGGGTATTCTATCACGCATCTTTTTTGTATTTGTTGGTGCGCTGGTTACCATTATTATCCAATCTTCCAGTGCTGCGATGGCGGTGACACTGACCATGTGTGCACAAGGGTGGCTACCTTTTGAGGTAGCAGCAGCAATGATCCTTGGAGAAAATATTGGTACTACAATAACAGCAGAATTAGCTTCGCTTATCGGTAACACAAATGCGAAAAGGTCGGCCAGAATTCATTCGATGTTCAACATAATAGGGGTAACATGGATGGTTATATTGTTGCCTTATCTGCTCCCATTTCTTGGGACATTCTTAACTGATGTTTTGGGACGTCCTGATCCATTTACAAGCGAAGGTATGCCAATCGGGCTGTCTGCATTTCATACTGCTTTTAACCTGACCAATGTATTGCTGCTATTAGGATTTGTACCGCTCCTTGTAAGAGCAGCCACCTGGAGTGTGAAATCCAAAGGAGGGGAAGACGATGAAGAGCGTCTAAAATTTATCAGTACAGCGATTAAGACACCTGAATTAGCGATAATCGAAGTACAGAAAGAAATGACCAGATTTGGTGAGCTGGTAAGTCGAATGTCTCACTTCACAACTGAGCTATTGAATTCAACTAAAGAAAAGCGCCAGCGCAAAATGTTGAAAAAGATAAGCAAGTACGAAGAGATAACTGATAATTTTGAATTGGAAATTACAGAATATGTAACTAAGTTGGCCGACCAGGAAATGACAAAATCAACAAGTCGCCGACTGAGAAGTTATCTTAACATATGTAATGATCTCGAACGAATCGGTGACTTATACTTTCAACTTTCTAAAATCCTCGAAAGGAAATATAATGATAAAATATATTTTATTCCTGAGCAGCGTACTGAGCTAAACCATCTTATTGCTTTGATTGATGAAGCCTTTGAGACTATGACTAAAAATGTTGCTAATACCAATTATGATAAAGTTGATATTAGGGAGGCAATTTCAAAGGAAGGTAAAATTAATGCTCAACGCGATAAAATGAAAGATGAAAACCTAACAATGTTGGGTTCTCCTGAGTACAATGTTGAGTCTGCAATGATATACAATTCTATATTTTCCGTTTTAGAAAAGATAGGAGATCATGTCATGAATGTCTCTGAAGATATAACTGGAAATATTGAATAAATAGGTCTCCACCTTATACGAAATATCGTCTCTGTATACAGGATCTTATAAGTGATCTTGTTGAGATTGGGAGAATTAGTTAATTCGAATAAATAATTTAAAAGAAGATAGGGTTCGCTTTATCTTCTTTTTTTATTTAACATAAACACAAGATCCAATTCTATCTGCTGCTCTTATCAGACTTGCTAGTAAAAAAAATCACACATGGAGTATTCCGAACATACTATTCGCGAAATTGAATTATTCAAAATGTGCGGATAAAAAGTAGTCTGGGAAGATGATCCACATTTTTTTTGTGTGAAATACAAACGTAGAACGATTCCACGTCTTGACAACATTCATGGCGAGTGACAGATTAATAGTATAATAAACTATAAAAGTTAAATAGAAATTATTGCTGGTTCGCTTCAATTAAAATGGTAAGTAGGATAACACAAAACCCAAAATACCACCTCCGATAATAATTATAAAAGCATTTATCTTTTTCCAATAAAAATACACACCAAAACTGAGGACAGCAATTAAGGCTGTTTTCCAATCCACGACAATGGATTTTGTCATTTCGAAGGTGACATAAATCATCACAGCTACTGCAGCTATATTTACGCAATCAAGAAATGAATTTAATGCGGGTGACGATCTCATCTTCTTAACGATTGGATTAAGCAACCAAACAAATAAAAAAGCAGGTAGAAAAATACCTAAAGTAGCTGCCAATCCACCTGTCCATCCCCCCAATTGATACCCTATAAATGTAGCTGTACTTAAGACTGGTCCCGGTGTCATTTGACCTACAGCAACAGCTTCAACTAAATCACTATGAGTTAACCATCCGAGGTTCTTAATTAACTCTCCATCCAAATAAGCAAATAAGACATACCCGCTTCCAAATAATACAGCACCTATTTTTAAAAATATCAGAAATATCTTGGTCGTCTTTGATAATCCTGCTGCCACTACTAAAAGAGGGAGGCCTATAAAAAATTTCAACTGGTCACGTTTTTTAGAAAATGAAAGAAGAAGTCCTAACAATCCAGCACTTAAAATGACCAGGATCTCATTGAGTCCAAACAAACATGCCACAATGGCTAAGATACCTATGACAATTAGTAAGGTACTCTTGGCAGCCTTCCGGCCTAATTTTATGATAGCTGCCGCAATAAATGAGATTACTGCTGCTTTGATACCGCTTATTACAGGTTGGATTACAGAAATATCTCTGATTTCATCATAGAATATGGCAATAGCCAGCGTGATCATGGTGGCCGGTAGAATAAATCCTATGCCTGCCAAAAACAATCCCTTAATACCTCCCCGATGATATCCTACATGCATTGTCATCTCCGTAGAATTAGGTCCTGGTATAAGATTGGTCATGCCCATGTAGTCTAAGAAAGCCTCTTCGCTAAGCCACTTTCTTTTTCTTACCAGTTCCTCTTCCATCAATGCAATATGTGCTGCAGGCCCTCCAAAAGCTACCCATCCGAATCGAAAGAAAAACATAAATATTTCCATCGCGCGAAGATAATAGCAATGCTGGTTTTTCAGAAAATTTTAATAGTTACATTAATAATATTTCTGAGTTCAGGGTGCCTTTAAGAATTAAAAAGGTCGGTACTCTGGTTGAGAAGAAAAGATAAATGGGCTGACTAAAAATCAATTGGTAATAAATTAACAAGATGTTTTTTTTCAATCAATTGAAATTGGAATAGTTTTTCAAAAATCACAGCCTACACTAAATCCAATGCTTCTCCCAGGTTTGAAAAACTCAAATATCTGTGGATCAGCATTATAGCTTTCAAAATTCTTTTGATTAGTTGAGTTAAGTATATTATTAACCGTAAGACCAAAATTCACAGCGCCTATATTTTTAGATATTTTAAGCGAAAGATTATGAAAAGATTGCTCGTAAATATCAGGAACTCGGCCGATACCAACCGCTGATAATCTTTTGCCCTGAACATTGTAACTTAAATTTGCGCTCACATCATTTTTTATACCACGATAGTTTAAAAATGCATTTATAACGTAAGGAGACTGCCCCTGCATGGATCGAGTTGGACTAATTGTCTCTCCCGGTCGGGCATTATTTACCCTCGATTCATATTCTCCATTTTCTGATAGATCCATCTTCACTTTAGATTGAATAAATGAGACATTCGATCCTATATCTAACGAGGTAAAACTTTCACTTATAAAGCCAAGATTTTTGCGAACTTCAAATTCTACACCTGCAACATTTGCATCGCCGACATTTCGTGGTTGAAATTGATTAGGTGTAGCTTCACTATACGCAACAACTTCTATAGGATTACGAAATGATTTATAGAAACCGCTGACAGCAAACATTTGACCACTATTCATAAAATACTCAATTCGCACATCATAGTTATCGATTTTACTTTCGACAAGTCCAATATTGCCGATGTAAGTACGATCAGTGAATGGATCGTATATCTGGCTTATAGAGGCCTCTTTAAAAGAAGGTCTTGCCAGTGTTTTAGTAAAAGATGTGCGAATATTCACACCTTCAGAAAGGCTATAGATTAAATTGACCGATGGAAGCATGTCCACGACATCAATAATCTTTTCATTATTGAATACAAGGTCATCGAAGTTGCTTGTTCCTGTATATTTATGCACGAATTTTTCAAATCTTACTCCATAAATCGCTTTGAATTTTTCACTTATCTGATGTTCATTCATTATGTAGGCAGCGGAAATATTCTGATTGGCACGATATGTATTAGCAGGTTCAAAATTTCCGACTATATATGTGCCCCTATCGCTTCCCAAAGTCCATATATTTTCTTCGGCAAGAATTCTATTAGCATCACCATTTATATCAAGTGTATTCTGATTTCTTACATTAATGCGAAAAGCAGTTATACTGTAATCTCTTTCTTTAAGTATATTGCCAATTCCAAATTTCAAATTGGCAATTCTTCCTGCAATGTTCACCTTTTTGTTAAAATCGATTCTCCCTGAATAATTAATTTCTTCAAGACTTCTCCATATTCTTCTGGGTTCAGCACCTTCACTTGGTTCTATGGACAAGCCATCATCATCTAATCTGAATGGTACTACTCTCGAATCTTTATCTTGAATTCGAGAATAAGTTGGTGATAGTTTCCAATTAATAATAAAATCATTATTTATTGAATGTTCGCCCGACAAAAGTAAATTTCCAATTGTTCTTTCTCCGTATTCTGCATTATCACGAAGAATTGTATTTGAATTTCTAATAAATGAATTTTGCTCAAAATTTCCTGCCCTGGATTGTCCATTTTGTACAGCTATGACATTCAATTTAATTTTATGATTATTAAATTTAATAGCTGCCCCTACTAATCCACTGATTATTATATCATTACTCCCGAGTTGCCCTACCTGCGTTTTATCTCTTTCTAATGCATACGGTGTTTCATTATTCAGGCTTTGTTTTCTAAAAGTGTTGTACATAACATTGTCATAGAAGTTGGTATTGTTCTTATAGTTCAGGGCAAAATTATATCCGATAGAGGACTTGTTTAAGTTAACTTGGTTCCCACCTGCCACTGCAAAACTGGTATTTGGCGAACTGGTTTTTCTCAAAGTTCCTAGTGTGCTGCCAAAACTTCGTGTGATATCTGTTAATACTGAATTGAACTTGTTAGAGGTAATAGGATCGGGAATAATTGTAGAAGATCTTATAGGAAGACTACGTGTACCGTCATCAAATCCTAACCAGTCAGTACTTCCCCCGGATGCAGAGACATAATCATTTCTAAAATGCATAGATGGGTTATAGCTAAGACTTCCTGAAACTTTCAAAGATTTCTCTTCTGGAAATTCCTTAGTAATAATATCAACTATGCCGCCTGTAAAATCTCCGGCCAGATCGGGCGTGAAAGATTTAAAAACGCTTATATTATCAATCAAATTAGTAGGAAAAATATCCATCTGCAGGGTGTTTCGATCAGGATCTAATCCCGGAATATCCATTCCATTTAGAGTGGATTTTGTATATCGATCACCAAGTCCGCGAACAAAAACATACTTTCCACCTTCGACGGAAACCCCTGTCACTCTCTTCATGGCACTGGCGGCGTTACTATCGCCTATTTTACTAAATGTTTGGGAAGAAATCCCATCCATTAATTGGAGAGCTTTCTTTTGTTTCATTAATATAGCTGCTTCTGTATTTCTAATCATTCGCGCGGATACAACTATTTCTTCCAGAAAAGTAGTTTCGTTATTTAATTTAACATCCAGAATTGTAACTTCTCCTTCTTTAACCGCTACATCACTTATTACGTTGGTTACATAACCTATGAAGGAAAATTCAATTGTATAATTCCCGGGTGACAAACTCAGACTATATGACCCATCCAGATCTGTGATAGTTCCGGACTGTGTCTCCTGAACATATATATTAGCAAATGGAACTGATGCTCCATTGGTCGCTTCAAGAACTAATCCACGAATTACTTCTTGTCCAACAAGCACATGAAAGAGAAAAAAGAATAGAAGGGACAGATTGTATTTTATCACAACAATAAATTTAAAATTTAGAAAAAATACTTGCTATAAACAATTTAAGCTGGTATTGAGAATATGCTAATTGGAAATGGCACCTTTAAGACTTGCAAAAGTCCAGTCAAACACTGTAACATCTGCACCAATAGACGGCGTAGATACTATGGCATTATCTAAGGCCATCTGCATATCAAAACTTTCTGAATTCCCATTTGGAGCTTTGTCAAGACAAATAGTTTCGACTGTGCGATTCCCTTCTTCCAGGTGGGTAGTGTTAAATTGATTTCCGGTGATAATCAGGGTTCCGGCAAAATAGTTAGCAGATGTTGCATCATCATCCAATTCCAGATCCGCGCTTGCTGGAAAGTTAAAGAAATAAGAATTCTCTATTTTACCTTTTGCACCATCTCTAAAATCAGCATATTCGGAAGTCAGGCCTTTTAACCAACCATTTGTGACTGTGAAATTACCTTCGGCATTTCTGGCGCCTTCCGGACCATCGACTTCCATTCCATGATCGGAGTCCGGACCAGCTATATAGACATAATTGTTAAGCGTTCCGGAATACCCCTGGTCAATATCAAACGCGTCATCGCCCTGAGCCCAAACTAAGGCGTTGGTAACATTAACAGTTCCTCCGAACCACTCCAAACCGTCATCCTGATTACCGACTACCTCGATATTATTCACCGTTGTGCCGGCTCCAACACCTCCAAAAGTGATCCCATTAATCTCGTTTCCTTCTCCAATAGTAACACCACCGTGACGTACTGAAACATAAGAAATCACCCCAGAATCATCATTTGGATCTGTCCCGCCATAGGTCCCGAAAGAATCATCAGCTGGAATACCTTCTATTTGTGCAGTTATTCCGGTTTCCACCGAAATTGGCGCTTTCCCCAGAATAATAAGCCCTCCCCACAGTCCGGTATGTGTTTCGTTAAGATTACTCCCGACTATCTGCCCTGGTTGAATATTGTCCTGAATAGAAGTGAATATTATAGGTTTGACAGGTGTGCCCTGAGCTATTAGTTTACCTCCTCTTGCAACTACAAGTGCTGAAGCAAGCGTTCCCTGGCCTGCTCCACCTTTTATTATTGTACCCGCTTCAATAGTCAATATAGCACCTTCACCGACAACGACTTTTCCAGTCATGATATATGTCTTATCTGATGTCCAGATATCATTTTTTCCAACAAATCCAGCGACTTTTATTTCGGTTTGTCCACTTGAAATCGGAATACAATTACCCGAATCACAAATCTCATCGACACCACAGATAACTCCAGCACAAGGGTCCAGGGTAATACAAAGACAATCTGAAGTCTTTATTTCATCTGCAGCACAAGTCACACTTGCGCAAGGATCTAGATTGACACATACACATGTGGTTGCATCAAGAACGTAGTTCTCAACACATTGCTTGTCAATGCATGGATCTTCCTCAGTACAAGATGCAATAAAAAATAGGCTGCCAAACAGAAATAATAATATTGTCCAATTATTTTTCATTTTTAATCGTCTTTTTGATAATTAATTTAGTTTTTCAATCTATCACAAATGTATCTGCGATCCTTGACCAAATGATTAAGCCAACATTATGAATATATTAAACTGTCGGAGCGAAAGTTTACATTAAATTTACATATGAATGAACTGTATAAGTCCTTGTGTAACAGCCCCTTAAACGATCAGACATAAATACAAATAAATTTTTGTAATTATGACTGTGAAAAAGACAGAAAAAGGAACTAAGAAGTTCACTTCGGAAGAAAAGCTGGCTATCATCAAGGAAGCCGAGCGAAATGGG
>JAJCYJ010000771.1 GCA_029262975.1 Saprospiraceae bacterium | reverse complement strand
CTTATTGTCTGGCACTTATTAACTGCACAGATCGCTATTCTATTACTCCTCCGTGGGTTTTGAAGAGTTATCCAGAAGTGAGAAGAATAATGTACTTGCTTAGAAATAAGCCATGTATAATTGGTTGCAAGTATTGTGATGAAGCACTAGATGCTAAAATTGGATTGAAGAATTTCTTTGGTTTTGATACATACCGCACCTTCAATGACGAACCGTTGCAAGAAAAAGCGGTAAACGCTGCCATCAACAACAAATCACTTCTTGCTGTTTTTCCAACAGGTGGGGGGAAATCCCTTACTTTTCAAATTCCGGCATTAATGGCGGGTAGGAACACAAAAGGCTTGACAGTTGTTATTTCTCCTTTGCAATCTCTAATGAAAGATCAGGTTGATAACCTTGAAAAAAATGGTATCACAGAAGCGGTTACAATTAATGGATTACTTGATCCAATTGAGCGGAGTAAATCATTTGAAAGGGTTGAAGAGGGTTCGGCATCTATTTTATACATCTCTCCCGAATCGCTTCGCTCTAAAACTATCGAACGTGTCTTGTTAGGCAGAAATATTGTTCGCGTTGTTGTGGATGAAGCACACTGTTTTTCAGCTTGGGGCCAAGATTTTAGAGTTGATTATTTATATATCGGTGATTTTATAAAACAACTTCAAGAAAAGAAAAACTTATCAGATTCCATCCCAGTATCCTGCTTTACAGCAACAGCTAAGCCCAAGGTTGTATCAGATATTTGTCAATATTTTGATGAAAAATTATCTCTGCAACTTGAAGTATTCAAGGCTACAGGTACAAGAACAAATTTGAAATATAAGGTCTTTGATAGCAGAGACGAAGTTGATAAATATAATGACGCAAGAAACTTGCTTGAAACAAAAAATTGCCCAACAATAATTTATGTTTCAAGAACAAGAAAAGCTTTTCAACTAGCTGAACGGTTAAGTAAAGATGGATTTGACGCAAGGCCATATCATGGAAAAATGAATGCTAAAGAGAAGACACAGAATCAGAATGATTTTATTGCAGGAGAGGTTCAAATTATGGTGGCGACATCTGCCTTTGGAATGGGAGTAGACAAAAAAGATATTGGAATGGTCATCCATTATGATATCTCAGATTCTTTGGAAAACTATGTGCAAGAAGCAGGTAGAGCGGGGCGTGATGAAAATATCACAGCTGACTGTTTCGTGCTTTTTAACGAAGAAGATTTGAACAAACACTTCATTTTACTGAATCAGACAAAATTGTCTGTAAAAGAGATTCAACAAATATGGAGAGCCATCAAATACATTACAAAGTTTCGCTCCAAAGTGTCGAATTCAGCATTGGAAATTGCACGTAAAGCGGGGTGGGATGATAATGTCATGGAAATAGAAACTCGTGTTAGAACCGCAATTGCAGCGCTTGAACATGCAGGATATTTAAAACGAGGTCAAAATGTCCCACGGATTTTTGCAAACAGTATTTTATCTAAAAATGCACAACAGGCCATTGAGAAGATAAACGCTTCTTCCATATTTGATGAACCGCAGAAGGTCAAGGCAATTCGTATTATTAAAAAATTATTTTCTACGAAGAGCCGTAAGCATTCTAATGATGAAGTAGCCGAGTCAAGAGTGGATTATATCTCTGATCATTTAGGAATTGTAAAAGGAGAAGTACTCAAGATAATATCCTTACTCAGAGAGGAAAAAATACTGGCAGATACCAAGGATTTAACTGCATTTATAAAGCAAGAGGATCAAGTAAAACACTCAATGTCAATATTGAAATCTTACGCCAGAGTCGAAAACTTCCTCTTACCGGTTTTAGAAGAACGTGAAAAGGAATTTAACATAAAAGAATTAAATGAGGATGCACTGGTAAATAACTGTGCAAATGCCAACCCACAAATAATCAAAACAATTTTGAATTTCTGGGCTATTAAAAATTGGATAAAATGCCACCGTCATAGCTATTCGAAGAATCATGTTTCCGTAGTTTGTAGCCAACCAAAAGAAGTCTTAAAAGAAAAATTGGAGAAAAGACATTTGTTGTCTGATTCTATATTGACATACCTTTTCGATAAAACAAGGAATATTCTGGAGTCTGACCAGTCGAATGAAATCCTGGTTGAATTCTCAGTTCATGAGCTAAGAGATAACTATATCGACAAGGCCGGAATATTCAATATCGATGCATCTATTGACGATATTGAAGATGCCCTCTTTTACCTATCAAGAATAGAAGCCATCAAAATTGAAGGTGGCTTTCTTGTTGTTTACAATAAACTAACGATTGACCGCTTAGAACAAAATAATCAAATCCAGTATAAAAAAGAGGACTATAGCCAACTAGAACGGTTTTATCAAAGTAAAATGCAGCAAATTCATATTGTGGGTGAATATGCAAGTAAAATGTTGACTGATTATCAGGAAGCATTAAGTTTTGTTGAGGATTATTTCCAATTGAACTATAATTCATTTCTAAAGAAGTATTTCCCAGGAAGCAGAAGGGATGATCTTCAAAGGAACATTACGCCCAAAAAATTCAAACAACTTTTTGGTGAATTATCACCAAGACAGCTAAAGATCATAAATGACAAACTGAATCAATTCGTCATTGTTGCAGCAGGTCCCGGAAGTGGTAAAACCAGGGTATTGGTTCATAAGTTGGCTTCCCTTTTATTGATGGAAGATGTTAAACACGAACAATTATTAATGTTGACCTTTTCCAGAGCAGCTACTACTGAGTTCAAGAAAAGATTATTCAAATTAATTGGGAATGCAGCAATTTTTATTGAAATAAAGACATTTCATTCCTATTGCTTTGATTTATTGGGCAGGGTCGGAAGTTTAGAGCATGCTGACAAAATTATTCAACTCGCAATTGAAAAAATCGAGAATGGTGAAGTTGTACCCAATAGAATTGTAAAAAGTGTACTTGTAATCGATGAAGCGCAAGACATGGATGAACATGAATTTGGTTTGATTAAATCGCTGATGAAAAAAAATGAAGAAATGAGAGTGGTCGCTGTGGGGGACGATGATCAAAATATTTACACCTTCCGAGGGGCTGACTCAAAGTATTTTGAGTCAATTATTAAGGGAGCAGGTGCTATAAAATATGAATTGGTGGAGAACTACCGGAGTAAGAAAAACCTGGTTGAATTCACAAACAGATATGTAGAACAAATACATCACCGCTTTAAAACAACTCCAGTAGTCTCTATTCATAAGGACAACGGAACAATTCGAATTGTCAAGTATAGAAATGACAACTTCATGGTTCCATTTGTAAATGACATCTTAACTACTGATTTATCGGGAACGACCGGTGTTTTAACAAAAACGAATTACGAGGCTTTACAAATTACAGGCTTACTGCTTAAAAATAATATGCCGGCAAGATTGATTCAATCGAGTGATGGTTTTAACCTTTTTGATCTATTTGAGATCAGGTCCTTCATTGAGGGTTTAAATTTAGATGAATCGACACCTACAATCAGTAAGGAGGCTTGGAATAATGCAAAAAGGAAATTTGCAAAAAAACATAGTAAAAGTGCCAACTACAATCTCTGTAAAAATCTCATAGTTGATTTTCAAGAAACAAACCCAAAAACAAAGTACAGATCAGATTTTGAAATGTTTATTAAGGAATCAAAATTAGAAGATTTTGATTCGAATTATGGAGAAACAATAATCGTCTCTACAATCCATAAAGCCAAAGGAAAAGAATTTGATAATGTATTCCTGATGCTTGATAATTTCAGTGCTCATTCGGATGATGCCAAACGACTATTATATGTGGCAATGACCCGTGCAAAGCAGAATTTAACAGTTCATTATAATGGCCATTATCTTGATAGCATAATAGTTGAAGAATTGCACCGCGTCGATGATACTTCAACTCACCCGGTACCTGAGCACTTGGTATATCATCTAATGCACAAAGATGTTCAATTAAGTTATTTCAATTTTATACAAAGAAGATTGAGTCCCTTACAGAGTGGAGATGCACTTAGAATAAATGAAGAAGGTTTGGTAAATTCCAATAGTGAGCAAATACTTAAATTCTCCAAATCTTTTCAAGTAGTAAGGGAGTCTCTGGAAAACCAAGGTTATCAATTAGTCCATTCTAGTATTAGATACATCTTATTATGGAAATATAGCCCTGAAGGGACCGATGAAGAAAAGGAAATAAAGATTGTTTTACCAGAGCTGTATTTTGAGAAAGATGCTTAGTCCTTACTGTGTAGCTTTAAGGTATACCTTAAAGGCATGCACCGAATTTAGCTGGTGACCCTTCATGCCCATTTTCTATATTGTCCTTGTAGAGAGTTCAGTGCCTTACCGTTGTTGTACGATAAGGGTTCGATTATGAATGCTGACAAATATCAAATATTTAGTTAGTAAAGTCCAACCCCTAAATTGTATTGCCGTTCTTCTAATTCGGCTGGATGCCCAATCTGACTTAGAGTAAGGAATGTTGAAGGTTAGAGTAAAAGACCCTTCCTTGTTGAAATTACAGCTAATGTTTTCCTATGAAATGCTGACACCATAGCTTTTGGGTACTTAAATTTAAGTATGCCTGCCATTACATCTTTTAGATAAGTAAAAAACTACTACGAGAAACTAAGACATTTGTATCGTGAAGTCAGTGACCATTTATGATTCATTGATAATATTAAATCAATAAAAAAGATGAACATGCTTAACGATAAATATGAGAGAGTTAAGAACTTGGTTAAGAATGAATGTCTCCCATTGGTAATTAGAGATTTTGATAGTTCTTGTCTAATGGGGCAGGAGGGGCTGAAATGGTCTTGAAAAACCGGACAGTAAATTTTAGTAATTTAAAGTTCGATGAGACAAGAACAAAAAAAGCGACGTACTTATAGGAAGTACGATGTAGCTTTTAAAGTAGAGGCAGTAAATCAGATGAAGCAAGGTCGAAGTGTAAAGGATTTGTCCTTAACACTGGGAATAAGTGAAGGACTACTTTATAAATGGAAGGGGCAGAGCAGTGGACAGTAAAAGCAGAGCAATGAAGAGGTGACGCATCTAAAGAAGGCAATGAAACAACTCACTGAGGAGAATGAGATTTTAAAAAAAGCCTTGAGTATTTTCAGCCGGAGCGGATAGAGAAGTATAGATTTATTAAAAATCATGAAACGGATTATAGCATAGTGAATCTATGTATTGCTTAATCAGTAAGCAAAAGTGCTTACTATGGATATTTGCAAGGCAGGAGAACTTCGGGATTAACAGAGCAAATAGAGCGCAGCGTATTAGGCATATTTAGACAGCATAAGCGTAGATATGGGACGAGGAGGATAGTAGCGGAGTTGAAATCAATGGGCCTGAATGCGGGAAGAGAACGTGTATCAGGGATTTTGCGCAAGTATGATCTTAAAGCGATCCAGCCAAAGAGTTTTGTGCCAAAGACGACCCAAAGCCCTGCAGCCATGCCTAAAAGTCCAAACTTATTGATAGATGCGGGTCCTGTTAACAGAGCTGATCAGGTATGGGTAGGCGATATTACCTATTTGCCATTGAGTGGTAATAATTGGGGGTACTTATCCACCTGGTTATATCTGGAGTCATTATATCGTAGGATGGCAAGTGGCTTCACATATGAGGGAAGAACTGGTGATCAAATCATTTAAATCAGGCATTATAAAGCAACGGCCAAAATGAAGGTTAATAGTACATTCAGATGGAGGAGGACAGTACGGAAGTAAGGGATTTAGGAAATTGTTATACAATACATAGAGTGTACAGAGTATGACACGCAGAGACAATCACTATGACAATGCCTATGCGGAATCGTTGTTTTCGCGGCTAAAAGCGGAGTTGTTGCAGGGAGGAGAATTTGTAGACATAGAAGATGCCAGCAAGGAATGTTTTGACTATATAGAGGGCTATTACAATTCGATTAGGAGGCATTCTTCAATCGGATATAAAAGTCCCCTCCAATTCGAAAGAGAAATGGAGTAAAGAAAAGAGAGTGACTCTCAGGAGTAGGGAAATTGGGCGGCCCTTAGGCCTCCGTTCCGCTACGCTCCACTCCGGCCTAAGGGCCAGGAGATTGAGAGTTTACTCTCAATTAAAAGTGTCCGGCTAAAGCCGACCACCTCAAGTGAATAGCTGGAAAAAAGCTAAAATATGGTCAACAGATATGTTTAAAACCGACAACAACCAAGACTAGAAATATTATCCAAGATTGAAAAAATCTAAATGTTGATATTAAAGAATTAATAAAGACCGTAAAAATTCTAAACTGATATGAGAAAAAATATAAATAGTACAATAGCTAGCATAATACAATCATATCCTGTGGAGAAAAAAAAGCCATTCGGAGATAATGATAAATTAAACACTGAATTTGAATCATTAGCAAATCAAATAGAATTAATTCTTAGTGAATTAAAGGTTACTGACTATAAGATTGATTTCTCCTATGGTAAAGGCCAATGGGCAATTGTACCTTGGCTTGCTATTCTGAGAAAAGACCTTACAACAAGTGTATCTCATGGAGTTTATATTGTTTTACTTTTTACAGCGGATGGAGGGTCTGTTTATTTAACATTAAATCAAGGTACCGGTGGTATAAATAAAGCTCAAATTGATCAATCACATATCGATTCTACGGTCTTGTATCAAAATAAAATATCAAATAGTGCAGATTTTTCATATGGAGAATTAGCTGCTGGATCATTAGATTCAAAAAAAAGAACACGTCCAAGAGCATATGAAAAGGCTTGTATTTATGCCAAAAAATATACTATAAGGCAATTAGGAGAAATCGATGTGAATGAAGTCGTGAATGATTTAAAGAGTCTTATTTCATTATATTTTCACCATGATAGTTCTTCACAAAAAAAAATTCAGGAAAATAATATAATGAGGTTTAATCTAAATGTTTTTTCTGAAGATCTGGATTCAGCTGGCCTAATATTTAATTACCAACTTCTTACACGTTTCATTTCTTCACTAATTACAAAACCTTTTGTTATTCTGACTGGCCTTTCTGGATCAGGTAAAACTAAATTAGCCCAAGCATTTACACATTGGATTTGTCAGGATGAAAGTCAATGCCGTATTATTCCGGTAGGTGCCGACTGGACAAACCGTGAACCCCTTTTGGGATATCCTAATGCTCTTAAACCGGAAGAATATGTAAAACCAGAAAGCGGTGTCCTGGATTTGATTATTCAGGCCAACAACCAGCCCAAATTGCCGCACTTCCTGATTCTGGATGAAATGAATCTCAGCCATGTAGAACGATACTTTGCTGACTTTCTGAGTGTGATGGAATCGAAGGAAGAAATTTCATTGTATGCTGAAGCTACCGTTGAGAATGGTGTTCCTGTAAAACTGAAAGTTCCTTCCAATCTTTTCGTCATTGGTACGGTGAACATAGACGAAACCACAAACATGTTCAGCCCTAAAGTGTTGGACAGAGCAAATACAATTGAGTTTCAGGTTACTCAGGTGGAAATGAAAAACTTCCTTGGTAATATCAAGGACATTAACATGGATGCACTGACCGGGAAAGGTGCCGCAATGGCAAAAAGCTTTCTGGATATGACTGCAAACAAGTCATTTGCTACCAGAGATATTGATGTCATAAATGTTGCATTGGTTCAGTTTTTTGGTGAATTGAAAAAGATAGGTGCAGAATTTGGATACCGCAGTGCAACTGAAATTTTAAGATTGATTCATCAGCTTACTATTTTGGATGGCAATCTTACAACGAATCAAAAGATAGACATTGCCATCATGCAAAAGCTATTGCCCAAGCTCCACGGTTCACGCAGAAAGTTATGCCCTGTATTAGAAACTCTTGGGATATTCTGCATTTCGAGTGATGCCAAAATCATAAAGGATGTTTTTGAAAATGGAGACTTTGATTTTAAAGGTTCAGATGTAATCTATCCACTTTCACTTGAAAAAATTACTCGGATGTACCGTGGAGCTATAGACAATGGATTTGCAAGTTTTGCTGAAGCGTAACGAGGGTGAAGCTGGTATCAAACATAGAAATCAATCTTGATATTGTAAGGGAAGGTTTGCGACTCTGGATAGATGCCCGCAGTCCGGATTCATTGTTTGATGCTGAAGTAAACGTCACTGAACACAATGAAGCTCGTTTTCAGCTGGTCGAAGGATGTTATTACGATTATCAAATCAGTGATTCCGATTTTATTCTTGGTGATATTGGAGAAAACATTATACAGCAACATAAACGTATTGCCAATCTCGGAACTATTTCCCCTAACATTTTTGTCGGTAAACTTTCAATACCATTAGTTGAAAAGGAGACTTCTGTTGAACGTTGCAAAGTCGAATTGGAGGTTCAGTCCATAAAATCTGGTTATCGTGACGATTACAGGGATATGCTGGGGCTGATTACCGAAAAATGCACCGACTTGTTATTGCAGGCTAACTCACCGGTTTTGCAGCATTTCGCCATTGACTATACTAAAGACAGCCAAACGCTATATCAGAAATTTGCCTTTATCAAATCAGTAATTAGCACAGATGAATTTGCCGAAGCAATTCACAGAATTGTAACGGCACCAGTGACAACGTGGTCCGAAATAACAGAAGAAAAAGACATCCGGAATGCCAGAAGATTTTCAAATGCTAACATTAAGGAAATTCTAAAAGGTGGAAAGCGTACAAAATTGCCTGAATTACATTATCTGAGAAGTTATGGCATTAAAACATTGCCAGAACGAATCGCAACCATCCGAAAAACGGATTCAGTAGACACCCCTGAAAACCGTTTTGTTAAACATGCATTGGAGAATTTTTTGAAATTCTGTACCGACATAAACAACAAGTCTAAAGAATTTGGACATAAAAAATTGGAGATTGAATCATCATTTATGATTCGGGAACTGGAGAGTCAATTGCATCACTCTGTTTTTAAGGACATTTCAAGACCAACCACCTTAAAACTTAACAGTCCTGTTCTTCAACGAAAAGAAGGTTACCGTGAAGTGCTGCGTGTCTGGCTCATGTTTGACCTTGCTGCTAAGTTAATCTGGACTGGCGGTGATGATATTTACAGCGGAGGGAAAAAGGATATTGCCACCCTTTATGAGTATTGGTTGTTCTTCAAACTACTCGACTTATTTCAATCCATCTTTGACATAAAACCAAAGGATATTTCTGATTTAATTAAAGAAACACCTGATGGCTTAAACCTTCAAATAAAGCAGGGTAAATTTACAGCACTTCGTGGTGTTTATAATTCAGAAAACAGAAAACTAAATATTCGCTTTAATTACAACCGTTCCTTTAGCGGCAAGAAAAACTATCCCGAGTCAGGAAGCTGGACAACAACATTGAGACCGGACTATACTCTTTCTTTTTGGCCATTTGGAATTTCAGAACAAGAAGCTGAAAAGCAGGAGCTCATAGTTCATGTTCATTTTGACGCTAAATATAAAATCGCCAACCTGACTGATTTTCTGGAACAAAACACGGAGAATAACTTAGATGAAGAAAAGACAGAAAACCGTAAAGGCATTTATAAGAATGCAGACCTTTTGAAAATGCATGCATACAAGGATGCGATAAGAAGAACTGGCGGTGCTTATGTTTTATATCCCGGAGATATATCCATCAAACAGAAAGGTTTTCATGAAATTATTCCTGGCCTTGGTGCCTTTCCTGTAAAACCTTCTAAAACTGACAGTGGATCAGGTGATCTGAAAGCATTTATTCTGGAAATCATTGAACACTTTATAAACCGGGCCTCGAAGAGAGAGAAAATCGCATACAGAACTTTTGATATTTACAAAAATCCACCCGAATCCGAGAATGAAGTCAATGAACCTTTACCTGAACCATACAACACAAACAGAGATTTAATTCCTGACGATACTTATGTTTTAGTAGGTTATTATAATTCTCCTGATCAATATAATTGGATTAAACGAACTGGACTTTACAATTTCAGAATGGGTACAGGAACAGGCTCATTAATTCTTGACATTGGAACTGTAAGTTCAAAATATTTATTACTCCACACCGCTGGTGACATGAATTCAGGTGACTTGTGGAAAATTTTGAGTAGAGGTCCAAAAGTTTTCTCGAAAGAGGACCTAATAAGTAAAGGTTATCCTTTACCATCACAAGACTACTACTTGGTAGTTCAAATTGAACCTGTTACGGATTCAGAATTTGAAAATGTGAGTTGGGAATTCAAAAATCTTGTAAATTACTCGACAGGAAGAGCATCAGCATTTCCATTTTCCACCAGTCTAACGGAATTAATGAAAAATAAAACTCGATAAATATACCCTCGCTTAACAGACACACATTACCAAGCTGCTAAAACAAACGCTCAGACCCAAGCTTGGCAATGAGTGTGTCTATCCCAAAACACGGCTGGACAAAAGCACGATTGCCCAGCAATGCTTATGAATTCATGCTCCCTCTGGTCGCACTACTCATACACCACACTGTCAGACGCTACTTCTCGACAAGCTCGAGGTAGGCCCTTTTACGGTGTACCGTAAGCTCGTGCGTCCCTCCAATGTATTTATTGTTCAGCTCCAAGTGTGCACAACCCGTTAGATCGGATATCTTAATGTGTACGACTCCCTCATCTCCAAGTAGAATTGAATTGTGGTCTCCTCTGAAGATGGATTGGGATGATTCTGGTAGAGGTCGTATTCATGGTTCGGTTACTTCAATTTCTTACATGGGTATGATCATATATCAACTCCTATAGAGATTGTCGATCGAAATATTCTGAAAGAAGGTACTTGCACACACGTTAGATTGTCTACGATGTCATACTTTCGACCTACAAGTTGCATTGCCACAGAAATGAAGGATATAATCAAGAAATTGATAGAATTTCGAAATGAGAGAGATTGGGAGCAATTCCACAATCCCAAAGACCTGGCTATTGCACTTTCTATTGAAGCCAGCGAATTAACGGAACTCTTTCTTTGGAAAAATCAACAAGAAGTAGAGGAGGTAGATAAAGAAAAAGTGAAGGAAGAGCTGGCTGATGTGCTAGCGTATGCGCTGTTGCTCTTAGAGAAGTATGACCTTGATATAGATGAAATCATCTCTGAAAAAATCAAAAAAAATTCACTGAAATACCCAATTGAGAAATCAAAAGGCAAGGCAACAAAATATCGAGATCTCTAACAATGATCGTATACCAGGGCAGCAAAGATGAATTCACACAAGATGTGTTAGACAATCGGATCGAGGACCGGATACTAAAGTCCTTTCAATCTAACCTAGGTCAGACTACCTCTCAAAGCGAAATCAATTCCTGGAAGAATTCAATGATGTACATGAATAATGTATTGATGGATCAGGCCATACCATCTGATGCAATGATCTCTGTAGAATTCCAAATTCCAATGACATCCAAGAGGATAGATTTCATTATAGCTGGTAGGGACGTTGACCAAAATGACAACGCCATAATTATAGAATTGAAGCAATGGCAAAAAGCGTCTGTAACCGAATTAGATGCCATAGTAAAAACAAGATTTCGGCATGGTGAAAAAGAGACAGCACACCCATCTTATCAGGCTTGGTCATATGTGGCACTGTTATATGGTTTCAACCAGACCGTTCAGGATGAGGACATCATGTTAAAACCATGTGCTTACCTCCACAATTATACTTCTGACAATCAAATTGACAATGCCTTCTACCAAGACTACATATCAAAGGCGCCACTATTTCTAAAATCTGATGTGCTGAAGCTTCGAGAATTTATAAAAAAGTATATCACCTATGGGGATGATTCTAACATCTTATACCGCATTGATCACGGCAAATTAAAACCCTCGAAACAGCTGGCAGATGCTATGGCATCAATGCTCAAGGGGAATGAGGAGTTTATCATGATTGATGACCAAAAAGTGGTTTATGAGACAGCCGTTTCTCTCGCCAAACAATCCAGCGAAACCAATAAGAATGTGCTCATCGTTGAAGGAGGTCCGGGGACAGGAAAGAGTGTAGTAGCAATTAACTTACTGGTCAATTTGACAAAGTTGGGATTAGTATGTCAATACGTAACTAAGAATGCGGCCCCAAGAGCGGTTTATGCAAGTAAGTTAACAGGTACACTCAAGAAGACCCAGTACAACAACCTCTTTAAAGGATCTGGGGGGTATTTCAATGCAGAAGAAAATGAAATTGATGTTCTAATTGTTGATGAGGCACATAGACTCAATTTAAAAAGTGGACTATTCGGCAACCTGGGCGAAAATCAAGTTTTAGAAATTATCAATGCTTCCAAATTCAGTGTCTTCTTTGTAGATGATCATCAGCAAATTCATATCCGTGACATTGGAGAAAAACGTAAGATTCTGAAATGGGCAGAATTTGATGGAGCTACAGTAACAATGCTGGAATTGCAGTCACAATTTAGATGTAACGGTTCAGATGGATACTTAGGATGGCTGGATAATTTGTTAGGTATTCGCGACACTGCCAATAAAACTCATGATCCATCAGAGTACGACTTTCAAATATTCGATGATCCTACAGAACTCAGAAAAGTTATTATAGAAAAGAACAAGACCAACAACAAGTCTCGAATGGTAGCTGGCTATTGCTGGGATTGGAAAAGCAAAAAAGAACCTTCTGTAAAAGACGTCATCATTTCAGAGTTTAATTTTGAAATGACTTGGAATCTCACCAAGGATGGCAGCAACTGGATCATTGCTCCCAATTCAATAAATGAAATAGGATGTATTCATACTTGCCAGGGACTTGAGCTGGACTACATTGGCATAATAATTGGAAATGACCTGCGATATGAAAATGGTCAATTAATTACAGACGTACTTAAGCGATCTAAAATGGATCAATCCGTACGAGGCATTAAGAAAATGATCAAAGAAGACCCATCAAAAGCAAAAGAAATTGCTACCCGTGTGATCAAGAATACCTACCGTACACTTATGACCCGAGGCATGAAAGGATGTTATGTCTATTGTTGTGATGAAGGATTAGCCAACTATTTAAAGTCCTCATTGAGCAATTCTAATATTTATAAACTACCAACTACACAATTTAGAATAGCGGCAGAACCAAAAATTGAATACAGGAAAAAAGGTATGGAAGAAGAATAGTTGAAATTTGTCTTAGGAGTATACCCTATGAAAGAATATATAAAATTAGGTAAATATAAGAAGTACTACTAAA
>JAJCYJ010000770.1 GCA_029262975.1 Saprospiraceae bacterium | reverse complement strand
TTACAGAAGGAACGCAGGTAAGACTCAAATGTACCGTAGACTTTCACGAACGATATGGTATGAAACTCGTGGTTCAGGACATTGATCCTAATTACACCTTTGGAAAGTTAGAAATTAAGCGTCAGGAAATTATTAACCGACTTGAGACGGAAGGCTTGATGGAACTGAACAAGTCATTGATATTACCCAATGTAATTCAGAAGATCGCAGTTATTTCTTCCGAAGGAGCAGCAGGATACCAGGATTTCCTAAAACAACTTACTGAGAATACATACGGTTATACATTCAAAATTGATCTTTATAATTGTGCCGTGCAAGGTGTTAAAGTTCAGACGGACACCTTAGCTGCGATAAAAGAAATTATAAGCAAGAAGATACCTTATGATGTCGTAGCCATCATAAGGGGAGGTGGGTCAAAACTGGATCTTTCCGGTTATGACAATTACGACATAGCTAAAGATATTGCCTTGTCCGAAGTCCCATTTATAATTGGAATAGGACACGATATCGATTCTACGGTTACTGATTTAGTGGCTTGTCTAACGTTAAAAACACCTACTGCGGTTGCAGATTATATAATAGACCGAAATATGACTTTTGAAGCTCGTCTAGAACAGTCACTTAGCCAGGTATACCGGTTGTCTAACGGCCTGTTAAGAGAACATGAAATCAGATTGAATTCTGTTTTGGACAGACTTAGTGCAGAAGCAAATAAAGTCTTGACGGATCAGGAACATATCATTGGATACGCAGAGGATCAATTAAACAATGTATTACAAAACAATTTGGAAAAGACCCGAAATTTACATGAACGTATCTCATTGATTCTCGATGCCCATGACCCTAGTCGTATTCTGAATCAAGGATATTCATATGTACGTAAAGAAGGGAAAATAATTAAATCGGTGATGCAACTCACACGAGATGAGGAAATTGAAATTCATCTTTCTGATGGTTCTGTACACAGTAAAATCCTATAAATATGGCCAAGTCAAAGTTTAGTTATGAAAAGAGTTTTACCGAGCTACAGAAAATAATCGAAGAGATTAGTAGTGGAGAAACAGGGATAGATGAATTACAAGAAAAGGTAAAGAGGGCAAGAGAACTGCTCGAAGCTTGTCAGGAGAAATTAAGAGCCACAGAAAAAGAAATAGAAAAAATTGTCGAATAGACGATCAACTATTCATTCGTTTTTATGGCTTGTAAGATGTTTGCCACCAGATCAGGGACTTTTTGATCAGCGTTAATAATAAGTGTGGCGCGTTCGTAATATTGTTTGCGCAAATTCATGTGATTCTGGATATATAAAATTAGTTCATCCTTAGATTTATTGGCCAATAGTGGTCGTACGTTTTGGTCTTTAATAATCCGATCGACAATCAGGTCCGGTGCAATCTTCAGATAAATCGTCATGCCATGGCGATTCATTTCATCCATGTTGCTATAAAAACAAGGCGCTCCACCGCCAGTCCCAACGACTATTTTTGACATTAGGAATGTTTTATGCAGGGCACTTGCTTCAACCTCTCTGAATATTTCTTCACCGTACTGGTAGAAGAGTTGGGGAATAGACTTGTCACTTCTTGATTGAATCAAGTTGTCAAGGTCTATAAACTCCCGGTTGAGGGCTTTTGCCAGGGCGAGTCCTAGTGTGGATTTTCCCGATCCCATGTATCCTATAAGATATATCCGATCCAAATGCTTTTTTGATTATGTTTGCGCGAAGATAAAATAAGCTTTATGATCCTTCAGGCAGATATTACATCACTTATTAGCAATTTTTTACCGCTTGCGTTGATTATTGCTGTCATGTACTTCTTCTTTATCCGTCCACAGGCAAAGAAACAAAAGGCCCAGGTTTCATTTAACAACAGCCTTGAGAAAGGTATGAAGGTTGTTACAGCCTCTGGTATAATCGGGACGATCACCAAAATGGACGAAAATATAGTCACACTACAAATCAGTCAAAAGGGTTTTGTAGAAGTGATACGATCTACCGTCTCCCAGGAGATGACGGATAGTCTTCCGAAGTAAGAAGAGGATTCGTTTGTTTCCTTGTAAGATTGAAGAGTAGCCATGATTTTATTTTCGCAGGAACAAATCATTGGCTTTTATCATCGATGATATAATTGTATCTTTCGGTATACATTTAGGTTTCTATCAGAGTGCGCGGTCTACGCTACAAGGCATTCTGCATTTAGAAGGCATTACGGGGAAAGACATGAAAAAGACGAATTACTGGGATCGTCTGGAGCTTATTATAGAGTCTCTGGTCTCAGAAAATATTATCAATAACAAATCTGACTTTTATAATCGGCTTGAACTCGATGTGTCCATTATAGAAGAAATCAATGAAAAGAAAACAGAGTTACCGATTGCGATTCTTGACTTTCTTGAAGAAGAATTCAAAATCTGCAAAGAATATTTAAATGTTGGCCTAGGTCCTGTTTTTCTGCATACCGACAATCACGACGTTCTTTTAGATGAAGATATTCACAATGCAGATGACGAAGCTGTTGACATACAAATACCAGAAAATGAACTGTCTAATATATTGAAGGAAGCTCTTGATTTAAGTCAGCAAGATTTGAAAAACAAAGGCCATATCTCGGACGATTCCGCTACGAATATATAGCATCAATTTTATCAAGCATCAACTCATATTGCATCACTTCCACTTCTGTAAGACATGCAGGAGTTGCGGATAATTGCAATCGCAAATCATAGTATCTGCTGAACTTTTTCTCATCAAAACCTCGATGTCTCATCAGTGAAAGAATCTTAATCATGAGTCCTTCCCTTGTCTCTCCAATCTCGTGTCTGCGAATATATTTCAATAAATAATTATGAGAATAGCGATCGGTAACACCTTTTAAAATATCACAATACAGGTTGGCAATTTTATAAGCAATGTCCATTCCATCCGGATCATCCTTTTGTGGCTTGTCAGGATATTCGCCAGTACAATAAGATTTATAAAGGTCTATTTTTTCTTCTACGTCTTTTAGGCTTCCGTCTATCTGATTTAAGTTGTTGTGTGCTTCTTGTTCCTGATTCAAATTTATATAAGCTCTTGACAATCTTAATAAAGCCAAATCTCTATTTGTCCCTGCATTTTTCAATCCATTTACAAGACTTGAAAACCTTAGTACTTCTTCATAATTTCCCATTAAATTATGAGCATGCATGACGTTTGCGACTAATGCTAACCTCGAGGATTTATGATCAATGGGCAGTTTGGAAAAATAATTATAACCCTTTGTTGCGCATTGTAACATTGAATCATATTCACCTCGAGCCTCATGATAA
Source organism: Saprospiraceae bacterium (assembly GCA_029262975.1). Lineage (GTDB taxonomy): Bacteria > Bacteroidota > Bacteroidia > Chitinophagales > Saprospiraceae > JAJRXG01. The sequence continues at coordinate 1,513 of JAJCYJ010000770.1, read as the reverse complement.
CAAATTTTAAGATTATAGTAATAAAACCAATATACATAACTTTCGGCGTCACTTGAATAGATATTAAGCTGATCTATTACCTCTTTCAGATATTTTATACTTTTTGGGCTATTCGTCTTACTGTATCTAAGTCCGCTTGTAGCCAAAGCAAATTTAAATCTAGTTTCCTGTGTAATCTGTCTTTGTCTATTGGCTTTATTATATTTTGCGTACCAACTTTTACATTTTTTTTCATTCCCTTCATATAATCCAAAATGTTGAGATATTTCACAAGCCATTTCTCCAGCTACATCAAAAATATGATACTTTGAAGCTGCTTTATAAGTTTGTAGGGCTGTTTCAATTCCAAGTTTTCGGAATCCCATATAAAGTAGTTTCTGAACCGAGGCTGCTTTAATCCTAACTTCCATTAGAATTTTTTGTGATTCATTATGATAACTATCATAATCGAGGGCATCACGGTAAAAGTCTCTTTTAATTCGATCAGCAGTCTTATACATAGACTGCTCATTACCCCTGTAGTATTTCTCTGCGGCCTCTTTATAGGTTGTCACTTTCCCATTTATGAGGTCATGTAGAATATGGGTATATGACGAATTTGTCATCCCGATCATTTCGTAACAGATCGCGATTTGTCTTAGGAAGTTCATATCAGTCTAAAAATTTACTCACCTCGTCCTATGACATTTCCCGTATCCATGGGTTCTTTGGTATAAACAATTCATATAATGCGAATAATTATCCCAGATGTAAACGGAGTTTAGAATTAGGTATTCAGTTATATTAAATTCTTTTTTAGAAATCGATAGATTTTTAAATGAAGTTTTACTTAATATCTATTTAGGAGTAATATTTCTACATCGATATAAATACTGATACAGAGTTAAGTGTCAATTGAAAAAATCTCCTAATTAAAAACAATTGTGTTTTTAATGCGGGATTTCTTATCCAAAGTCTTCAAGATGGTCAGTCTTGATATCAGTAAATCAATGTATATAGGTAAGTCTGCGAACAAAATAATACTTTTCCTATTTTTTCTAGCATATATTATGCGAAAATTAGAAATAATTTTGTGAGTCCAGAAAAAGCTGAGATTTTATAAAGGTGAAAATATCTGAATTATTCTTAACAACTAACTCATGGTTATGAAATTTATATCGTAAATTATAATTCACGAAGTAGATGCCATATAATATTTATGGAAAATAGACAAAACTCGGAATCAAATTACTTATCACTTTGACTGCTCAGAAATTCAAATCTGATTAATAATCACATTTGAATTGTTTATCCGATGACCGACCGGGTCAATTAAGTGAAAGGAAATTCAACTTTATTCAGAATGAATCGCGTAATTCTATTAATCTTCAGCTTAGTGAGTTTTATGCTTGTCTATTATCATAGAACCCCACTTTGTCTAAAATCTTAGAGTCTTCGTCCTATGACCTGACAGGATTCCAATCTTTCTTTGATATAAATTTACAATAGCATGAGAATTATAGTTTCAGATATG
>JAJCYJ010000769.1 GCA_029262975.1 Saprospiraceae bacterium | reverse complement strand
CTGCTTACGCAAGAAGTCAAAATAATATTTGGGCAGTTAATCACATTTTCTCTACACTGGTGCGTCTCGATGACAACTTGAATGTCGTGCCAGGTATCGCTAAAAGTTGGATAATTTCAGAAGACGCGCTTACTTATACTTTTTTTCTTAGATCAGGGGTATTGTTTCATAAAAATGGCTGTTTTGACAATCCAGAAGACCGAATTGTAAATGCCGATGATGTCGTCTATAGCTTTTCAAGACTTATTGACACGACTATAAATGCTCCCGGATCTTGGATTTTTGCTGGCAGGGTAGATGATTCAGAGCCCTTTACCGCACTAAATGATACGGTTTTTCAATTAAAGCTTCAGAAACCTTTTGCTCCTTTACCCAGTCTACTTACGATGCAATATTGCTCCATAGTACCAAAAGAAGCCATAGAATATTATAGTCAGGATTTTTTTAAAAACCCGGTAGGATCCGGGCCATTTGTTTTTAAAAGATGGATTGACCATCAAGGTCTATTTTTGACGCGATATGAGGAATATTATGAACAGAACAATGAGGATTCTTCGAATTTGCAAGGTGTACGGACTAGTTTCATAGGAGAAAGAAGTATCGCTTTTTTAGAATTGATCAATAAAAGAATTGACTTTTTTACAGGTCTTGAATCTTCCTATATAAACACGGCTCTTACGCCAGATGGTGAGCTCAGAGAGCAGTATAAGGACAGGATAAGATTTATCAAATCACCATATCTTAATTTTGAATATTTGGGTATTAACCCCGCTGCACCAAGTGCGCATCCTTTACTAAAATCTAAGGAATTTCGTCAGGCACTCAATTATGGTATCCAACGCAAACTAATGTTATCAAGCCTGCGAAACAATATCGGTGTGCCCGCTGATGCCGGTGTCATCACAAGAGGATTGCCCGCATATGATCCTAAAAAGGTAAATGGATATACCTATAACAAAGAATTGGCCTTGAAAATCCTCTCACAGTTTGACCAGGATTTATTACTGCAGCCACTGGTTATTCATACCAGCAAAGATTACCTAGATTTGACCACTTTTATTGCCAAACAATGGGAATATCTCGGGTTGACTATTCGCATAGAGGTAATGGAATCAGCTACTCTTCGCAATGCTATGCGCAGCGGTGATGTCGGTATGTTCAGGGCTTCGTGGATTGCAGATTATCCGGATGGAGAAAGTTTTCTATCCATGTTCTATAGTCAAAATCCGGCACCACCTAACTACACGCGCTATAACAACCCCGAATTTGATAAACTCTATGATAAAGCCTTGAGTACAATCGACGACAAATTAAAGATTGACTTGTACCAGGCAATGGATCAGAAAATTGTCGATGATGCTCCAGTAGTATTCCTATTTTATGATGAAATCTCATTGTTCACCAATATAGACGTGAACGGACTGAGTAGAAATGCGTTGAATCTATTACAGGTTGATAAAATCAACAAGACATTATGATCGAAAACTCGCCAAAGGTGATCTATTCAGAAATTCCTGATTCTCATACTTATGAAGATGTTTGGAATCTCCAGAAATACCTTCATCAAAAAGTGATAAAAAAGAAAAAGGAAGGTATCACAGATGTCCCGGGATATTTACTTCTGTGCGAACATAAGCCTGTAATCACGATTGGAAAGAGTGGTAAATTAGAAAATCTATCAGCTAGCAACGAAGATTTAGCAGTTGAGGAGATTGAATTTTTCAAGATCAATCGGGGAGGAGACATAACATTTCACGGACCCGGACAGATCACCGGTTATCCTATTCTTGATCTTGATCAATTTTATAATGATGTACATCGCTATGTAAGAGAATTGGAAGAAGTTATTATTCGGTCAATATCTTTCTACGGATTAGAAGGAAAAAGGGTAGAAGGATATACAGGAGTCTGGATAATAGATCAGTACGGTCGGCGCAAAATTGCAGCTATTGGGGTACATATGAGTAGATGGGTCTCTATGCATGGATTTGCCTTGAATGTTTCTACCGATCTGAAGTATTTTAAGAAGATCATACCTTGTGGCATTCAGCAGGATGATACATCCGTTACCTCGATTTCTGCTGAACTTAAGAAACAGATATCCAGCGATGAGGTAAGAGCCATCATTAAGTCAAAATTTTCAGAAGTATTTGGATTCGATTATATTACTCAAGCTTTGAACCATAATTGATACTGTCAAACATGCCGAATAGAGCTTCCTACATCTTTTTTTGTATGGTCATCATAATGATGGCTTTCTACCTAGCCTGCTCACAAGCTCCAACGACGCTAATACCCGAGTGGTCCAGATATGATGAATCAGAAATGTTGTCATCTGTAAAAGACCACCAAAGCAAAAGAATGCAATTTAAACTGATCCAATCCAGAGTCAGTGATAAAAACAAGATTTGGGATAACATTCGTGATGATCTTGCCTCTTTTACTGAAGAAGACTATCATCGCTTATCTCATTTAATATATGAACAGGATATCCCGACAATTCAGTCGTCCATATCCAGAGGTCTGCTAACCTATGAGCAGCTAACGCTATGGTATCTTTATAGAATAGTCAAATTAGAAAATGACACCTCCCGAACATTACATACGATCATAGCGCTTAACCCTGATGCCCTTGAAGCAGCCAGACTAAAAGATAAAAATGGACCTGGCAAACACCCGATTTTTGGCATGCCGATCCTCTTAAAAGACAATATTGATACGGAAGATATGAAAACCACTGCTGGTGCCCTGGCATTAATGGATAATCAAACTTCAGATGCACATATCGTCAAACGATTAAAGGAAAAAGGAGCTGTAATATTAGGAAAGGTGAATCTGAGTGAATGGGCGTATTTTTTTTGTGGTGGTTGCCCCGTAGGATACAGTGCAGTAGGAGGACAAACGCTTAACCCATCCGGTAGGGGCATTTTTGAAACAGGTGGCTCAAGTGCTGGAAGTGCCACGAGCATGGCCGCTAACTACGCAGTCGGAGCGGTCGGGACTGAAACTTCAGGATCAATATTGTCACCTT
>JAJCYJ010000768.1 GCA_029262975.1 Saprospiraceae bacterium | reverse complement strand
CATAATAGTGAATAGGGCCAACTTTACAATGGCGATCGCAGATTGGATAGCCGGGTTATCAGCCTGGTTGTTCTTTTTTACTTATCGTAAAAAAATTGAGCTTCCTCATTTTGATGCAGATGCCGTTTTTGAAGATAACCGTCTTTACATAGGGCTGGTCATTATACCAATCGCATGGATCCTATTGTGGATTTTTTTAGGGAGCTATCACCAGGTCTATAGAAAATCCAGGATACAGACACTTTATTATACGTTTATCGGTGTCCTTATCGGTTCTTTAGGTATGTTATTTACTGTTATCAGAGATGATTTAACACTCTCGATCACATCCTATTTTCAATCTTTCGTGGCAGTTTTATTGATTCATTGGTTCTGTTTTTCACTATTCAGAACCATCTATTTAACATATACCAAGTTGCTCCTAAAGCGAGGGATCGTACGCCATATAGGAATCCTGATTTCCGATGATGTCACGACTGTACAAGTAGAACCTTCATTCACAGACTTTATTAGCACCTTTTCTTCGTCTGTTGATATCAGTCGATTTCTTGATCAAAAGGTGGATACAATTCTTTTATTCGGAATCAAAAAACAAACGCTTAACAAGCTTGTTCCCAGAATTATAGGTAGCGCTGATCATAAGGAAATTTTGCTGGATGAGACATCCTTTGAACTGCTGGACTATGATTATGATGCACGACCGGTGTTGCAAGAGCCCTATATCTCTTTGAAGACAAGCCCATTATTTGAATGGCAAAAAAACAGCAAGAGGTTGATAGATGTTTTTGGTTCCTTATTATTAATCATCTTATTGGGCCCATTGATGCTTTGGCTTTATTACAGGGTCAGAGAGTCGGGTAGTGGCTCGGTTATTTTCAGTCAAAAGAGAATTGGCTTAAAAGGAGATTTGTTTAATATTTATAAGTTCAGATCAATGTACGAGGATGCAGAGCAGGATGGTCCGGCACTTGCGAGCATAAATGATGAAAGATGTACACCTTTCGGGAAATGGATGAGACGTTGGCGTTTAGACGAGCTTCCACAATTTTTTAATGTTATTGCTGGAGATATGTCTCTTGTCGGTCCCCGGCCGGAACGACCTTTCTATGCGGACCAATTGCTCAAGCATAATCCGAGATATTCCCTTCTATGGCAAGTACGTCCGGGGATTACTTCTTGGGGTCAAATCAAATATGGTTATGCAGCTAACATCGATGAGATGCTGAGACGATTTAGATATGATCTGCTGTATATAGAGAATACCTCGATCCTATTAGATCTCAGAATTCTCTATTATACACTTATCGTATTATGGCAGGGAAAAGGCCGTTAAACCTGCTTTGTCTCTTAAAATTCGCCTCCTCCTTCAAAATCATCGCCACCGCCGCCTTGACGTTGTCTTTGTTTCTTTTGGTTGATCCTATAATTGAATGCAAGATTCATTGTTCTTGATCTCCACTGAAATCTATCTTCTCTGAAGAATCCTTCTCCAATTGTAGTACCTGCACGCCTGCGACCATTAAAGAGATCTCGTATACTTAGTGTAATAGTACCACTCTTATCAAGGATATCTTTACTCCATCCGACATCAACAGTTCCCGTGCCTTGTCTTCTGCCCTGGACGGTATTACTTGGTCCCCTATATCCAAATCTCAATTGCAAATCAGACTTCCAGAAAGTAATCCTGGATGTAAATCTTCCCCTGAAAGCAGAAGCGCTACTGTTGAAGTTGCTATCAATATTTTGACCATTCACCTGTTGTCTGAAATAATTGCCATTGGCATCCAGACGAAGCCATTTTATTCCGCTGTATTGCAGCGTGAATTCCAAACCATAATCGTCTCCTGTGGACAAGTTTTCAGGTTGTCTAAGCGTAGTGCCATCAGGATTAAAGGTGAGTATACGCTCAATTTTATCGGTTGTATGTCGATAGAAAAATCCTCCTGTCAATGTCAGGTCATCGAGATACCTGATATAATTTAATTCGTATGAATCTGTAAATTCAGGATCTAGATTGGGATTTCCTCTAAATATATTTCTACTATCACTGAAGGTAAAAAATGGATTCAGATCCCAAAACCTGGGTCGTCTTACTCTTTTGCTATAACTCGCTTGTATTGTACTTCCCGGTTTAAATTCATAATTGAGGAAGGAGCTTGGAAAAAGATTGAAATAGCTACGGTCATTTACTTCATTGGTTTGTAACAATTCGGTAAGGATATCTGAAAACTCTACTCTCAAACCAACCTGGTAACTAACTTTTCCAGATTTATTACCAGCCATAGTATATGCTGCAGCCACGTTTTCATCATAATTAAAGTCATTAGAAAGATTGACAAGATTTCCCCACTCACCGTCGTCCTGCTGCTCAACCAGGTAGTTGTTGCTTATATTTCTGAATGAGCTTCTTGCACCTAATTCAAATTTTCCTTCTTTTGCAAATGGCTTATTGAAGTCCACCTGAAAAAGCCATTGTTTCTGAAGTTCGTCATTGTTAGATCTCTGAATAAGATCAGCAATTGGATCACCGGAAAAGACCTGGGTCTGTTCGAGAAAATCAGATGCTTGTGACTCTAAATTGTCCTGGTATTGTATGGTAGCTTCAAGCGTGTGATTTCGAGTAGAATATTCTTTTTTATAATTCACGCTGTATTCAAGTACACTTTCATCCTCTAATTGATCATCTGTCCTGATCGTTGTTGAAGTCTGGTTTCCTGGAAAGCTATTTAAAAAATCCCGATACTCCAAAGATCCAAAATTGTCCTCATCAGATCTTCTATATAATAAGGCACCGGTTAATATTTCTTTTTCGCTTGGGAGATAATCTATCCCAAATCTGATACTATTTGACAGACTCTTGCGATCTGTATCTCTGATTGTTTCCTGGTAGAATATGTCTGCACCTTTATCTTGTGTTAAAAGAGAAAAACCACTTCCAGGATTGGTGCGTTTGTTCAAGCCGTAATTAGCAAACCAGTTTACTTTTCCTTTTCGGTAATTCACATTGGCTCCTGTACCAAACTGTTCGGGATAACCTGCCGAAACATCAAAGGATCCATTAAAGCCACTTCCTTTATCCTTTTTTAATACGATATTGATAATACCAGCCATCCCTTCAGCTTCATATCTGGAAGAGGGATTAGTTATCACTTCTACACTTTCTATGAGGTTAGCCGGGATAGATCTGAGTCCGTTGGCATTATCCTGGTTAGCCAGTCCTGAAGGACGTCCATCTATCAGGATTCTGACACCTGTGCTTCCTCTGAGACTTACAGCGCCATCAATATCTACAGATACGGATGGTACATTATCCAGAATATCTTGAGCACTTCCACCTTGATTTGCCAAATCTTTACCGACATTAAAAATACGCTTATCTAATGAAAACTGAGTTTCACTTTTTTCAGCTCTGATTACTACATCATCCAGTGCAAAGCCTGAAATGGCTAGCCCTATTTGACCAAGATCTATAACCCTGTTGCCAGCTTGCATGGCATCCCTGTCAAACGGTACATCCAGGGTTAAAGGCTCATATGAAATATACTCGACCACTGCGCGCATCGCACCAGGTCGGGATTTTATTTCAAATGCACCAGCAGCATCTGTTAATCCACCGGTCACAAGACTTGAATCTCTCCTGCTATATATTGAAATAGTAGCAAATTCTAAAGGAGCCTGTGACTCACTGTCTATTATGACACCTTTAATTGTAATCTCTGGAGGTGCTCCCTGTCTATCTCTATTGCCTCTCTGCCCATATGATGTGTCTGCAGCGAAAAGGCAAAAGAGAATTGATATAATAGCGTATTTAATTTTCATAATAGTTTATCAGTATGTATGACTTATTTAATGGTTATATAACGACAAAGAAAATGTATAGTTGACAGCTACATCCGTATATTCTGCGAACAGCAGAATTCGAAAGGTCATCAGTTGTATTACAGACATCATCATCTATAGGTAGTTGGGCGATTGAACTATGCACTTTAGAGAATGACTATAGAATAGTTGTCCTGTAACGCATACATTTGCTGCCTATGCAGCGATTTACATCATCTGGAAAATCTAAATCTATATGGCTCTCTAAGGAGTTATGGTTTCAGGTGGCTATATTTATCATATTCTTTCTTGTCAGCTCAATCAGCAGAGAAAGAGGTAGAATCGAATTCAATCGATTGTTTTTTCTCACTAATTATTTAGTTACGGCATTATGCATTAACTACTTCTTACTCCCTAGATACTTTTACAATAAGAAATACGGACGATTTTGGTTGGGCGTTGCTTTTTTTGTAACAATCGGAATTCTTGTTGAAGAATTGGTCATAGAACAATTGTTCTTTCCAGAGACTCGGGGAGCCAGTTCATTCACCATCCTTTTTACAATTCTCAAAATGACACCGGTCGTCATGCTCATGGTGGGATTTAAGTTTGCCTGGGATGCTCAAAGCAAGCAAGCCGAACTCGATACATTGAAGAGTGTAGTAGCAGAAAGTCAATTGCAATTTCTGAAATCTCAAATTAACCCGCACTTTCTATTTAACAGTCTCAATAATCTATATTCCTACGCCCTTGAGAATTCTCCTAAAACACCAAAGATTATCCTTGAGTTATCTTCTTTGCTCCGATATATGCTATATGACTGTAGAGAAGAGCGGGTGCCTTTATCTAAAGAAATAACATATATCGAAAACTTCGTAAGGTTACAAGGGTTACAAATCGAAGATAGGGGAGACATTAATTTCAATGCTACGGGTGACTTTGATCGACATTTTATAGCACCTCTAATACTTATTGTTTTTGTAGAAAACTGTTTTAAACATAGTACCTCAAGTCTTTCGGACAAGATTGTGATTGATATCGAAATTAAGCTTGAAAATAATAAGCTGATTATGAAGTGTGCGAATTCCTTTTCTACCGAAAAAAATACTGAAAATCTTACCCAGGGAATAGGCATGGAAAATGTCCAGTCAAGATTAAATCTTCTGTATCCTGAGGCACATTCACTTAAAATCAGTAATTTGAATGATGTATATCAAGTTTATTTGGAATTAGAATTAGATAAGTAACTCAGTCATGGGTATCTCATGTATCATTGTTGAGGATCAACCTCCTGCACAACGCGTACTTCAGAAATATATCACTGATATTGGCACACTCAATTTAAAAGGTATTTTCGCAGATGCACTTGGTGCCTTGAAATTTTTGAATGCCGAAAAAGTTGACTTAATATTTCTTGATGTACATCTTCCCAAGTTATCCGGAATAGAATTTCTGAAAATTTTAAACCCAAAGCCCAAGATTATATTGACTACGGCATTTTCAGATTATGCCCTTGAAGGATATGAGCTGGACGTACAGGACTATTTGCTTAAACCGTTTTCTTTTGAGCGATTCGTAAAAGCTGTCTCCAAAATTTCATCACAATTAGAAGAACCTGTACAAATTATTGAATCCTCTGATAAAGAAAATGCCAAAAGCAAGACTTCAACTTTTGTTAAATCAGGGAGTGAGTATTTGAATGTAGATTTTCGAGTTATAAAATATATCAAATCTGATGGAGATTATACGCGCTTATATCTACAACATGTCAATCACTTAATATCGCACCCATTAAGATACTGGTTGGAAATTCTGCCTTCAGAACAGTTTTGCCAGGTGCACAAATCATATATCGTTAATGTCAAGTTTATCTCAAAAGTTAATGGTAATCAGATCTCTATCGGGGAATTAATGATACCTATAGGTAGGACATACAAAGAAGTATTCTTTACCCAATATCTCGATAACTCGTAGTCAAGAAATACCTCACGTGTATCTATTTGTTCACTTATCCAGGTACAGTGCACAATTTTACTTTGCTATAAAAGTCTCAATATCAAATATCGGCACAGCTTTTGTATTATGATTAATCGTAAAGTGTAAACAACTCATTGTGAGGTGTAGACATTACGAAATGCATGACCGTTATGAGGAATTATTTTTTTAGCATTACTGTACATGTGATTTTG
>JAJCYJ010000767.1 GCA_029262975.1 Saprospiraceae bacterium | reverse complement strand
ATTAAGTGTCGCCAGGTTGTTCAGTGCCGTAGCAATATCAGGATGGTCCGGTCCAAGTGTCTTTTCTTCTATGTTCAATGCCCTCTCAAAGACAGGTGCTGCTTCAGCATATTTACCCTGATCTTGAAAAAGCCCTCCCAGGCTATTGAGCGCAGCCACAACACTGGGATGGTCTGAACCAAAAGCGTTCTCATATATTGCAATAGACCGTCTGTAAAAAGGTTCCGCCTCAGCATATCTATCCTGAGCCAGATACATATCTGCTAAATTCTGCAAGACTGTAGCAACTTTTGGATGATCCGGCCCAAGCCCCTCTTCGTAAATCGCGAGTGCCTGCCTGAAGAGAGGTTCCGCCTCAGAGAATCGTCCATACGTCCAATAGAGCGTTCCCAACAGGTTTTTGGAAATGGCAATACAGGGATGGTTAGGTACAAATGTGTCTGTTGCAACCTTTATTGCTTCTTCACTCACTTTTATTGCATCTGCATATCGCCTCTCCTGTAAAAGTCTACTGGCCTCATCATTTAATTCTTCCCACAAACCCTCCTGAGCAAATACCGGCAAAGCAAACAATGCAGCCAGAATCATCATCAAAAAAACTCTGGCTCCACAGGAAGCCAGATGTCTTGTTATATTTACCGGTTTTTTCACTTTTATTACCCTTTCTTTTATTTATGGATAGACAAGGCAATCTGTTAACTGCCGTATAATGAGTGTGCTAATTCTAATATTACCATTGTATTTTACACGTGATGCGGCTTTATTCAATTCCTTTAAATTTAATTAATTATATCTACCATCTCCAAATACCCCATAAGTATCAACTATACATACTATTATGACAATAACCAGGTAATATCAAGAGGATTTCCATTTTCTTAACTAAAAATTAACAAAACCTTTATTCTTAATTAACAATTGATGTGTTTAATAGTTAAAAAATAAGCATTTATAAATAGACAGATACTCGTTGTTAATATTGATAAATAAGTTAAGGAGACTCTAATTTATGAAAAAAGACCGTATGGAAGAGCTGATACCTGAAATGTCTCTTCCCAAACATATGCAATTTGTTTGGCATGGTATTAACGATGAAGAAAACTTACGTCAATTTCTGGCATCTGACATCAAATGGGGTGAATGTGACGTACGCTTAGCTCCAATAGATGAAGAGCCGATTCTACGTCACGACTCCTTTAAAAACTCCCCTCTTGATCCAAATGAAAACTGGCTTACTCTGGACACTCTTCTTTCGCGTGTGGCAAAAACAGACAAGTCAATCAAGATTGATCTGAAAGCAGGTGGAATAATAGTAGAAAAAGTGATGGAATCTATAGATTTTTGTGGCCTTGATGACTCCAGATTGTGGTTTAACAGCAATGTGGAAAGATTACAGGAAATGGGTTTCTGGAAGCTATCTAAGAAATATCCAAGAGCCATTTTACAGGCTGATGTTGATTTTCTGGCTCCTCTCATCTGTAGTGCACCGGAGAAAGCAAGGGAAATACTTGACATGTTTACAGAATGGGGTATCAACCGCTTTTCTATCAGCTGTCAGACACAAAGTCTACATATCTTCCTTGACCAGATGAATGAATGGGGATTTGAAGTCAATATATACAGTGTCCCTGATCTGGAGTCTTTTTTTCAAACCGTACTCCTTATGCCACAATCCATAACTCCTGATTTTAATTTCCAGAAATGGCATTATTACGGAAGGGGTTCCGGTGAAAATGGCTTTCATTATGAATATCCTACAAACTCTCATTATCAGAATAATGGGGCAAGGAAACACAAAAGATTTAGGAAGGTATCTGAACGATAACGATTTCCTGTTAAATAATAACCGGAAACTTATTTAATTGCTGAAACAATTTTAGATAAGAGAAAATATGGACAGTATCGATTAAAAAGGAGATTATATTAATGAAAAGAAACATAATGATAGTAGAAGATGAACAACGTTATCACGACCTGTACACCTTGATGCTTGAGGATACTGACTACGAAATTATACACGCATATGATGGAGATGACGCATTTCAGAGTCTGGACGAAAAGCTGCCAGATCTAATCATTCTCGATATGATGCTGGATATGGTAACCGGAGATACATTCTTCCTATATGTAAAAGGCATACCGGAATTTGCTGATATTCCAATCATTATTCTGTCTAATTCTTCCTGGCGTAATTATAAAAACTTAAAAAAGCTAGATCCAAATCTTGTCTTTCTGGACAAGAAAATTACAAAAGAGAAATTGATTAAGGAAATCCAGGCAAAAATCGGTTAGAAAGATTTTGTCACAGCAAAAATAAAATAATATTAGGGATAATTATATGAACGTCACTATAGCTGACAATGAAAAAGCAATTATAGAAAAACACAGTAAGATACTCTCCACAATCAGCCATGATCTCAAGTCACCGATGATAGCTCTTCTTGGCTTTTCCAGAATCATGATGAGAGAAATAGAAGCCACCAATGCAAATCAACGATGGCTTGATATGCTCTAGATTATTATCGACTCGGGAGAGGATATGTTTGGGTTGATAGAAGATATACTTACCATGGCCAAAATGGAAGCCGGTAAGGAGATAGTTGAATTCGAATTAATAGAAGATATTGCAAAAGAGCTTGTCGGAATAGAAAAAACTTTTGGCTGCGAAGCAAAGGCGAAAGGAATTGATCTCTCTGTCGTGGTTAAATCTAAATTACCGGTAGTAAGATGGGACATGAAGAGATTGCGTTACCACGTACTTAACAACCTGGTGTCCAATGCTCTCAAATTTACAAGATCAGGAGGACGTATAGTCATAAGCGCGGAGGCATTTGATGAAACCGTGCTGCTTAAGGTTATTGATACTGGACCCGGTATACCAGTAGAGAT
>JAJCYJ010000766.1 GCA_029262975.1 Saprospiraceae bacterium | reverse complement strand
AGGTTTTTTGTGTTCTTTTTAACTCGTGTATTCCAATCTTGATTTTCCATATGTTAATACTACTTGATATAATGTCGTGTATAATTAACACAAAGATAAGTATACTTGTCATAAAGTCAAGCATACTTGATATTTATTTTATGCTATAAAAACATTAACCCTTGTTTAAGTTTCGAATCTGAGTATAACATTCACTAAAAATCCATTGAACGTAGGTTTCACCTACGCTTCCTAGTTGTACTACTAGATGCCTTTCAAAATTCAATAATCTTAATCAACATAGATTGAGTGCTTCAGCAAGAATTACCAAGTTGTATTTACGTTGATAACTTACCATTGATTAGCTAAATATACCCTATGAACAAGGCTCAGACTAGAGATAAAGATACCTTTACCTTAACTAAACTCAGAAAGCGCAATAGGTGCTGCAATTAATTCTGACGGAATACCAAAGGCATCAACAAGACCTTCTACATCAGGTCTTAGATCTTGAATTACTTTCGCTCTTACCCTTCTTATAGCCTTTGTCTTCACGCCATCCATATATTCATTTTCCAGAAACCAACCTCGATTGGCGTAAATTATATCCAGACCATATAGTTGATATAATCTGGTTAAAATTTGTTTTACTTCTTCTTTGGAATTTTCAATTTTACGATAAAACGACTTTAGGGTAACCTGATCAATATAAGCATCAGCTACATCGATCATATGGATTTGTGTTTTTAGAAATGCCTGGTAAGGATCCATTTTGCGTCTCAGGTATTTCCGCATTCTTTCACTGAGCTTAATCAATGATTTTTCTAATCTGTAATCAAAGGCCTCTTTTATAAATTCAAAGGACGAAAGATGGTGATAGTCTGTATTTCGTTTGTGAATAAAATTGTATTCTGAGACTTTATAATTTGCTTTTCTAAATAGAAATTTAATGATCGCCATACTTCCATCATTGTGAAAGTCTTGTTTGAATTCAGTTAAAACGCCCTTGGCGACTAATTGCATCAAGACCGTATTGTCACCTTCGAATGTAGTGAATATATCAGAATCTGCCTTTAGCGCTGCAAATTGGTTCTCCGTGAGATAACCTTTGCCACCACAGGCCTCTCTACAAATCTGGATGGTCTCTGTGGCATGCCAGGTAGCTTTTGACTTGAGTCCGGCAGCTAATGTTTCTATCTTTCTGCTGTCTGTGCCATCGTCGCCAACGTGCATATCTGCAAGATCATGTAAGGCGAAATCATAAGCATACGTACGCGCCAGTGCAGGGATGATACGCTCCATATGACTGGGATAATCCATAATGACCGTCTCAGGTCCATCTTCTTTTGGACCAAATTGGCGTCGCTGTAAAGCATACTTTGTGGCAATAGTGAGCGATTTTTTTGTTGCACTTACCGAAGCCAGGCCTACACTTATTCTTCCCAGAACCAGGGCACCAAGCATCGTAAAGAAACGCCTGGAAGGGTTCTTAATGGTACTTTCATAATGTCCCGACTCATCAATGCTTCCATATTTGTCCAAAAGATTTTCAATTGGGACTTCTACATGATCAAACCATATTCGCCCATTGTCCACACCATTAAGGCCTAATTTATAGCCGCTATCTGTAATTTCAATCCCTGGCAGTAAATTACTAGTCTTATCTCTTAACGGGACAAGTACAGCATGAACGCCATGATTTTTATTATCCACAATCAATTGGGCAAACACAGCCGCCATTTCTGAATGCAGGGCATTTCCGATATATTCTTTTCCTGCTGATCTGTCGGGCGTATGAATGATGATACTTTTGGTACTATGTTTATAAGTTGCAGTTGTCCTTATCCCTTTTACATTAGACCCATGTCCTGTCTCAGTCATCGCAAAACAACCAAGCAATTCTGCGCGATGCATGGCTTCGACATATTTTTTGTGGTGTTTTTGCGTACCTAGATGAAACAGGGCCCCTCCGAAGAGTCCAAATTGAACACCGAACTTTATGGTTAGACTTAAATCTGCGAGGGCCAGCATTTCAAATACGGCTATATGATCCCCATGGCGTCCGCCCCCGCCATAAACTTCAGGAAAAGAAAATGCACTAAGGCCCTGTTTGGCCAATGCTTTCATTTGTCCAAGGATGTGCACTCGATACAAATCCTTATCGGGGATGTGTTTCAATTCAAAGACCGGATCTCTAAGAAGTTTTCTGATCCGATCTTTTAAGGGTGCATATGCACCATCAAGGGTGGCCTGTAAATCTGCTATAGGGAAAGAAGACTGTGGTTTTTTCCTTTTAGTAGAAAGCTTGTTGATTAATAAACCGGAACTCAAATGATTGTCGATAACAAGCGCCTTTTCAAGTCGGAGTAAGGCTGCTCTTGCTCTATCAGACGTCTGACCTGGTCCAACACCTACATTTCCAATTTTTATACTGAGATCAATCAGATTATGTTTTTCAGAATCATCGAGCTTGCTGGCTTTACTTCTGATTTGTCTTAACCACGATTTAAATATTGTTTCCGACGGAGGATTAGATGGATCCGTCCATTGATGTAAATAGTCCTTATCTTCTTTAGTAAGAAAGTCCATATCAGAAATCACATTACGGATTACCTTCATTTCCGAAGGACTTAAGACACTATCCGACCACCCTACATACATCAAAGGGAGAACAGATAAAATACGATCATTAATTGAGTAATCCTTTGTTGTAGTGGTCATAATAGAATTAGATTAAGAACTAAATATACATGATGTACTAACAATTAAAATGAGGAGGGGTTTTGTCCTTTTGTGAAATATCTGATATTATTTCTGCGAGATATATATTTATTACGGATTAGCTTTATAACATTGTGCTCTAATACATAATAATCATGGGATCATTGAAGGACAAGATAGCGGTAGTCACAGGAGGAACACGTGGTATCGGGAAGGGCATTGTAGAACATTTCGTTGCCGAAGGCGCAAAAGTTGTATTCTCCTATCGTTCATCAGATAGTGAAGCGCAAAAAATAGTTGAAGAGTTAGGTGCCTCTGAAGTAATAGCTGTAAAGTCCGATGCAAGCAAAATGGAAGACGCACAGACGCTTATACAAAGTGCTCTTGATGCTCATGGC
>JAJCYJ010000765.1 GCA_029262975.1 Saprospiraceae bacterium | reverse complement strand
CTCCATGTCAGGAATTTGAAGATATCCAATAAACGATAGCACCTGGAGATGCTAACTTTAATGTCGATGCTGAATGGTCTCCTTCCAATGCCAATGGTACATTAACCCAAAATAAATACAATCTCTACCAGGGTCTTCTTTATTCTAAGAATAGTATAACTGTCAGGATTGTAAAAGAGCTTGGGACGGTAGAACCAATAAGGGATCTCTTACATAATGTAGGAATAGACAAATACGAAAGAATAAATGATGGTCGGTTGGTTGTACCCAGGGTCCCATCGCTTTCCTTAGGTTCAGTAGACTTGTCTTTAATGGAAATGACTGGAGCTTATACAACATTTGCTAATGATGGACTCTATACAAAACCAGTCTTTGTGAGCAGGATTGAGGATAAAAACGGGAAGATTATTTATCAAAGCGCGCTGGAGCAGCGCAGGGCTTTGAATCAGTTATACAACGCTGTACTTGTCGATATGCTCAGAAATAATGTAGGAGGTGGTTATGGACTTGGGATAAAAACCCCTGCCGGTGGCAAGACGGGTACTACTAATGATTATGCTGATGGTTGGTTCATGGGTATTACACCCAACCTGGTTACTGGCACATGGGTAGGCGGTGATGAGAAATGGGTGCGTTTTTATACCCTTGATGATGGCCAGGGTTTTGTAATGGCAAGACCCATATTTCAAAAATATATGAAGAAAATCGAAGAAGATCCCGGTTTGAAATTTGATACAGATGTGTTATTTCCTGCTCCTCCTCCTGGATATGGAGATTTGGTGGATTGTTCAAGATACAAACAACAAGATCCCGAAGAAGAACGTGAAAACAGACTTGATCAACGTATTGAACTCGATGAATTTGACGATATTAAATTGGATGAATTTGAACTTGAAGATGAAATTCTTATTGATACTTCTGGATATCAAAACAAATAATCAACACATATACTAAAACTATGAAAGCACATACAGCTAATCTTTTGAATGCCGCCACACTGATTGTTATGGGATTGTGGGGATATTTCGGCTCTGATTCACCATCTAATACAGCACTGATTCCGGTAGTAGCCGGAGCCATACTTTTGTTTATGAATAATGGTGTCAAGAATGAAAATAAAGTCATCGCTCATATTGCCGTAGTACTAACTTTGCTTTTGATAATCGCCCTAATTATGCCTTTTAAAGGTACAATTACACGGGGGGATACAATGGGTACCGTTAGGACCGGAATTATGATGGTGACTGGCATTATCGCTATGGTTGCATTTATTGGCAGCTTCAAAGCAGCCCGTAAAGCTCGTGAAGCTTCAGAATAAGTAATTGCATTCTTCCTGCAATAACTAAACTTTTTATAAGTTTCTCCAATGTGATAAATAAGCTTTTATCATTTGGGGGGCGTTTTGTTTTGATCCTATTGATTGGTATAGGTTCAATGGTCTTGTGCAAAGGGCAAAATGCTTATAATGCAAGGTTTCAACTAGCTACACTTGATACAACTGAAGCTGTTGCTTGCTATGACTTACAAATAGCCAATGCCGGTGCCGAACCATGGACCTTGGCAAGTTTTAACATTGCTCTTTTTTATGATGCACGTGCAGCATGTTATAGTGGTGACAGTCTGATACCACCTGGATTTATCTATCGTGCAGATAATGTCAATAATAGTATCGTTGGCGGTGGTTTAGTCATGAACTCTGGACTTACTTATGAAGATTCCCTGGGTTTCATACGGCTTGGCTTAACCTTTGTTGAAGAAGGAATTGGAGAACTTTTGCCTGCTGATGGTTCTTGGTTTAGTACAATTAGAGTTTGTTTTGATATTAAACTTTCTGACATTACTGCTCCGAATACCTGTCTTCAGGTCAACTTCAGTGATGATCAAAGTCGTAGTGCCTTGAATGTCTTTCCGGATATTGTCCAGTTTTGGAACTCGGACAATTCTGCCTCTGACGCGACTGAAAACATGAAGATTGATGTGTTACCAAATGCTAACTATAATTCATGTTTTGTACTCACAGAGGATTCTGAAGATCTCTGTTCAGATGGTATCGATAATGACGAAGATGGATTGCTGGACTGTCTGGATGACGAATGTAATCCTGGTAACCTTTTAATTGAATCACTTGATATCGAATGTATAAACCCAACTGGCCGTATCTCTATCTTGGGCGGAAGAGGAAATATTAACTTTAGTATAGATGGAGGGGTATCTTTTTCTCCGGATAGTATTTTTGATAATCTTACGGCTGGGATATATGATGTCTATGTCACCAACAATAATGTGGCTGGTTGTGCCTTTACAGATCAAATTATTTTTGAAGAACCTGATTGTAGTGAGACAGACGAATCATCATGTATGGATGGTCTCGATAACGATGGTGATGGTCTAATTGATTGTGCCGATGATAGTTGTATTCCAAGAATAGATGAGGTGATATTAACCAGTCCCAAGATTTGTCCACTCTTAACAGATGGAATTATTGAAATAATATCTCCTTTCCCAAATGTAGAATATAGCCTGGATAGTGGAGCTACTTATGTCCCTGATCCATTCTTTGATAGTCTGCCAACCGGAGAATATTTCCTGTTTATAAGAAATATGATTACAGCTTGTGCACAACCCTTCGTTGAAAACCCCATTATGCTACTGCCAGCAGTGACCTGTATTATACCAGATGAAATCTGCAATGATGGGATAGATAACGATTCGGACGGACTCGTGGATTGTACAGATGCTGACTGTGCTGGTCTGTCTAATTGCATCAATGTACCAGACTTTTATTTACCCAACATAATCGATATCAATTCTTCTGCTAATAATACCCTCCTGGTTCAATCCGCAATACCAATTGATCTACATTCTTTTGCCGTATATAATCGCTGGGGTAATTTAATTTATATAAAAGAAAATATAAGTTCCGCCGACTCTGGTCATGGTTGGAAAGGCGAATTCAATAATAATCTTGTGAAGTCAGGTGTATATATTTATCACGTTCAATTCGATATCGACGGCCAGATTATCCATCATACCGGTAATGTTACAGTCATTAATTAAGCAAGGGTTGTTTTCAAAATTTTTATATCTTCAATTTCATGCTCCAAGATTCTGTAATAATATTGAAGACTACCTTGACTTCTTTGCTCCTCTGCCTCTTCATTTTTGAAGGAATTGCCCAGAATAGATGGATAGATGGTAATGCTTCGCATATAGAATCTATAGAACACCTAATCCTTCCACCCCTTGACAATAAATTATTAAAAGACAAGTATAAATCGAATGCCGAAGAGGAAGGTCAGGCCCCTCATATTTTTGCGGAAGCAATAGATGAGGATATTAAAGTAACAAATCACGGTAGTTGGGAGAGCAGTGCTAATGGGTATATGCTATGGCGACAACGGATTACTTCAAAAGATGCTTATTCTCTTAATCTTGGGTTTACGGATTTTTATCTTCCTTCTTCAGCTGCACTATTTATTTATGATGCCAAGAAGACCTTTATCGTGGGTCCGGTTACACAGAAGGACAACGATATCCATAGAGAATGGTGGTCCCCTATTATTCCTTCAGACGATGTAATCATCGAATTGCAGATTGACCCAAATGATCTGACAGCTCTTAAATTCAATCTTACCAAAATAAATCATGACTTTTCGGGCTTTGGCGCCGTGATTTCGGGATCCTGCAATCTGGATGTGATTTGCGGCGAGCCCGATGGATACACTATAGTCGAAAGATTTCGAGATGTTATTAACAGTGTGGGGATGATGATGATTCAGGGAAGACTACAGTGTACCGGTTCATTATTAAATAATACAAGAAAAGATTGTACACCTTACGTTCTCACTGCTGAGCATTGTGGTATCAATGAGTCTACTGCAGCTTCCGTGCTGATATACTGGAATTTT
>JAJCYJ010000764.1 GCA_029262975.1 Saprospiraceae bacterium | reverse complement strand
CCTCTTTTCGATTTGCCCGTACAAGGATTGCCAATGGAAATACAATTACCACTCGTTCCGGATAATTTGATAATAAAAGTATTTTTTTTATTGGATTGCAACTGCAATGTATTTATCACATTGTCTTTGACATAGACACCGATAGTATCTTTCAGGAGTTTGTATTCATAAACCATTTTAATGGTTGCTTCAAATACAGAGTCCTTATTTTCTGTCACGCTCAAGAATTTTAGATTGTCTTCCTTGATTTCAAAAGTATGTGAATGAAAAACAATATTAGAATAATAATTTTCAAATAGTTTCTTCAAATTTTCTCTTGAAATTTCATTACTATTGTAATAACTTGAAACTGGATATTTAAAATATTCCAGCTGAAGCTTTACGTCCCTTTTGTCAGCAGCATTATAATAATGAGTTAAAATATTTAATACATCTTCTCTTGCATCAAAACAATCTGATTTATCTGGTATACATTCATCCTGATCATTTGTATCCCCCGCATTATCAACATAACCCATGGGCTGGGAGTTGGCTCTAACACTTATATCGGCAGCACCATACCCATCATTATCACCATCATAATACCAATAAACTTGCTGTGCATTAAAAAATACATAAGCTGAAATCAAAATGCCCATTAAAACAAAAACGGCAAAAGTATAAACCAATAATTTATTCGACCTATTATTAGGAGACTTAAATAATAAATTAGAATCTTCTAATCCGGCTGAGTTAGATGATGAAGTTTTAGAACTTTCGGATTCATCATTCTTATAGGTATCACTAAATTTATTCTTTTTCAACATGGATAGGACTCTATCAATATATCTTTTTTAATAATATCTCTTAAATAGCACCACTATAATTGAAATAGATAGTAAAAAGGATAGTATAATCATGTAATTATTTGAATTAATCTCATTTATTGTGTTATCGTTTTCTATTTCTGTAGGACCGGATAAAGAATTCAAAGTCGCGTAACTTTTTAGACCCAGTTCATTTATAAGCTCAAATGTTACATTAGGAATACCAATAGATCCTGCCTTAACTTCTATAGAATTATTTGTCCTATTTCTAAATGAAACACTAGTGCTATCCTTAATATTGTAATCAACGATATTTTGAGGCATATTGATCAATGACCACTTATTACGACTCAGAGATATCGTTGATAAAGAAGGGGAGGGAGCCAATTGTTTCATTAACCATTTGTTAATGACATCTACTGTAATCATGCCAGCAATGGTAGGTGTTCCATTGTTTGAAATTATAAAACTATGGTCGCATTTACTTTGAGAGAGTTGATTAATATCACAATAAGAGTGATTGTCTAAATTATAAGTAGACTTAAAATATTCAGGGCCATAACAGGTTGGGCGAGTAATTTTATTCAATATTTTCGTCATAAAACCTGGTAATTTAGAACTTGAACTCAAGTTTGCCAGGGGTATTCCAACTTTAGATGGCACTACGCTATCTGTAGGTGTATAAATATGTAATGTCGGTATATTATCAAGAATGTCGGGAGAGGTGGTTGCTCCAACAATATTTATGACACCTGCTACACTATTATCCATAGAGGCATAACTCCCCATACATTTAAAACAACCATAGGCATCATTCAGTTGATCATTAATGCCTAACAAATCATCTTTATTATCAAAATGTCCAGCGTGCAGGGCTAATATCCCTCCCGCCGAAATTCCAGCTATAAAGATTCTATTTGGATCGATGTTGTACCGATCAGCATTAGCCTTAAAATATCTTATTGCAGCATTCCCGTCTTGCATGGCCAAATAACCGGCTTCTACAAAACTAAAAGTGTTTAAAGCCTTTAATCGATACTCTATACTTGCTGTAGCATAGCCTCTACCGGCAAGTTCTTTACACAATAAAACGGTTGACAGACTTTCTCTCCCTCCTATTAAAAATGCTCCTCCATGAGCAAAAATTATGAGCGGCTTTTTAGTCGAGTAATTTGCTGTTGGTTCATAGAATGAATAAGAAAGACTTTGCCTTGATATATTTCTCAACAGTTTAATTAAAGCTATACTATCTAGTTGTAATCCACCAAAATCGCTAAGGTCATATCTATCCTGAATCGCCTGAACAGTGGGATCAAACCAGGAGACGATGGGTGTCTCACAATAGATGCCATCATTTCTTTTGATATCATGGGTTAAATCTTCAGTAATCTGAGCAACTAAAGAATTTAACGGACCAAATACAATAGCGAAAAGTGCTAAAAGAACAAATCTAACTTTCTTTTTCATATAACTTTTACGGGCATTCTAAACTGACCTTCCAAACAGTATGAGTTTGTTTATTAGAATCGATAAATACTGTGATGTAATTACACCCTCCACAGTAATCCATTGGTCTAAAACTAATCTCATTTCTCCCACTTTGTGACCCATAATCTCTAATGAGTTCACCACTAACATCCTTACCTTTATAAGTAATTAATCTGTCAGACACATTATTAAAGTCATATTTAATTTTATAAACAGCCCTGACATCTGGCAAATAGAAAACAAATAAACCATCTTTATCTTCGCCAGATCCAATTGTATCATCACAACTCTTAGGACTCTCCAACGTTAATTCTAAATACAACTGTTCATTCAAATGATCGATTACCTCCAAATTGTTATATCTCTTTCCCATATAATCCATATGACGAACAGCAATGGCATCAATTATATCGCATCTGTTAATTGAATCTAATGCGATAATTCCTGATTCATCAGTCTTGTATATTATACCTGAATTATCAATTTCAACATCCGCATTTGCAATTGGTGATTTTTTCTTTTCATCTAATACAATAATACCCTGGATAGTAGAGGGTACGGTGATATGCATTTCTTTAGCAAGTCTATGAATTCTAAATATCGTGTCAGCTTCTGAAAAACAATTGGCATCACCTGCAGCTTCAATTCGTGCATCTCTTCGGTAGTAAAAAATATGATCAAAGAGGGTTGTCCGGATACCCTCAATTATTGCTTCTCCATTACTGTCAGTTAAAGCATCACGTTGATCATTTGAAACTGATAAAAAGGAATTATTTGTGAAATTATATAGATATTTTTGGTTATAGTCTAGTGCTAATGATATGCCTGAAAGCCGCTCCTCGTTCTCATTTTCCACAATAATTGATAGATCCTGATCAAAAGTTAAAAGCAATAGTAAAAAGAGAGGTAAAAACCACAAAAGCCAGAGCCACCAATTCCTCTTTAAATATAAATGGTGCTCTTTATCTTCTTTACGATGGATAAAGCTACACTTCTTAACTTTTCCAAATTTTGAATTCGAAAAAATTATTCGTGCATTGATCTTCTCATCAACAGGTAAAGATGACGCTTCAACTTTAAAACAATTTTTGGCAACATGTTCGGTCAATATCTTGTCAGAACCAATAGTTAGAGAAAGAATTTCACCGACAAGAGGATTTCGACGTCTATCGTAT
The DNA here is from genome assembly GCA_029262975.1 of Saprospiraceae bacterium. GTDB lineage: Bacteria > Bacteroidota > Bacteroidia > Chitinophagales > Saprospiraceae > JAJRXG01. The sequence goes on along the minus strand of JAJCYJ010000764.1, from coordinate 1,683 downwards.
AGATAAAATTTCACCATTTCCCTTGGAAGAGATACCTTAGGTTTCGGCAAATTTATTATCACATCATCGTTAGATTTATTAATCCCAACTTTCAATGCCGGAACACTATCCGCTTCAAGATGAATGTCAGCACCTACGGGTAAGTCAACTAGGTTTATCTTTCCATATTCATCACTGTAGTATTGCTCATTATTGATAAGCACACGATGTCCTGCAACCGGGTAATTCGCGTGATCAAGTACCGAAATATTTAAGTCAGATAAAACATTAAGTTCGATCTCGTATTCACTGATTTTTGCATCCACCTGAACACCACCTATAGTTTCTATATCATGGTCATCCCCGTAGTACACATTTATCTTTTCTCCCTGAGAGGCTTTCCCGTAAACTATATAACCTGCCTCATCCGTAATAAACGGAATCAAATGATTTCCCTTTTCAATTTTAAATTTTTCTCCAAATACAGGTTGACCTCCAGGATAAATTATTCTCAATTTTACATCTACATACTGACTGCCGGGAGGAATTACTTTTGCAAATGTTGTATACCGCTCATCTCTATCAAAGGGTATCAAACCCCAATTAGAGATTGCTATTACATCTCCTAAATTTGTAGACAATAGAAAAACATCACTTAAACTTGGAATTGTGCAAATCTGATTACCCAATTGTTCGATAATTGGGTATCGCGAAGAAAGCTCACTAAAAGAACGCGAAATGCGGTTAAAGAATTGATGTATTTCCTCTTGCTGACCTACAGCTAATTGATTATAATTAGATTGAGATATAATCCTCACGTTATTAGCTGTAAAGGACCAGGTAATCCTGTCCTGGTAATAACCCGGTTTCAGAAAGGTATTAGCTAAATAAGCATATTCACCATTGAATATTTGACTTAATTTTTCAGCTATTGCTACGTGATTATAGTTACCCAGAAGATACTTATAATCAGTTCTTTTTGTTTCTGTGACTTTTATCATAGATCATTAGTTAGGGCATTGACCAGGATCACGGATGAACATAACTATCATATGGTTTTTTCTTTTTAATTCTTTATATTTCTCATCGAATTTTGAAGAGAGAAATTCGTAACCCTTATCTTTCCATCTTTTGACATCATCCATTATACGGCTCTCATAAAACGATAGAGCCTGATCAGCACGTTCCAATCTATTCAATTTTCTCATTTGACTGAATGCCAATTTTGCTTCTTGACAATATGCTGAAATTGATCTTTTTGCATCAATATCATCTATTAAATCACCAAGTTTTTGGAGCTCTCCCGTCTCATAGGATCTATCAAAGAAAGCATTAAATGATTCAACTTTGGTCACAACTTCTTTCTGTGATTCACTATTATCTTCTGAATTAAACAAATGTTTATAGTCACTTATAAAGGATTTATAGGTCGAACTCGCAGTAAGCTGTACAAGAGAGTCTTTGGTATTATTAAGCGCGATATTATCCGCAATCATATGCTCTTCAAGACTATTTATATCGAAATTCTTATTACTTATACGATTTCTTATATCCCGCTTTTGCGCATCAATTTTAGATAATTTATCAAATTCTAACTTGATCTCATTTTTATCCTTCAATTCCATTTGAAAAAAGGCAATGGAGTCATAAAGGTAAGATATGTCAATAGCCACAACTCCTTCTTTACTATCCTTTTGTTTTTCA
>JAJCYJ010000763.1 GCA_029262975.1 Saprospiraceae bacterium | reverse complement strand
TGACAGGATTGATGTTGGGATCAGCTGGTCTCCTGGTCGGTATAGGATTGGGATTGCAGCAAACTTTCAGTGATTTTATTTCAGGTATAATATTGTTAGTGGAGGGGGATATTCAAGTAGGAGATCAAATCATTATTGATGGAGAAATAGGCACGATCAAATCCATAGGGTCAAGGACCTGCGTCATACAGACACGCGATGAGAAAGATCATATAATTCCGAACTCTAAGGTTGTTGGAGATCATATTGTAAACTTGAGTATGCAGTCCAAACAAAGTAGATTTGGCGTAGATGTTGGTGTTTCTTATAAATCAGATCCAGAGCATGTTTCCAGTATTCTACTTTCATGCGCGGTTGACCACAAATCAATTTTAACCTCCCCTGCACCTAGTGTTCAGTTTCGCAACTTTGGTGATTCTTCGATTGATTTTAGACTACAATTTTATACAAATGACTATATGAATGTTGAAGCAATAAGGAGTGATTTGAGGTACCGTATTTTTAATGCATTAAAACAAAATAACGTTGAAATCCCATTTCCGCAGCGGGATATTTGGCTAAAGAATTATGGCTAAAACCAGACAACAATTAGATCAACTTACGGATGAAGAGATTGTAGAGATTGTCAAGATGGGCAAAGGCGATAATGTCCATTTGGGCATTATTTATGACCGCTATAAAAACAGGGTATATTTTAAGTGCATCTCACTTTTAAAAAATAAAAAAGATGCGGAAGATTTGTCTCATGACATATTTGTAAAAATATTTAATAAATTAAACACATTTAAGGGTGGTTCCCGTTTTTCGCTTTGGGTGCATAGTATCTCTTTTAATACATGTATTACTTACCTCAAGGACAAAAAGAAACGTGGTTTATTCGAAATTGATCAAACTGACGAATCAGAAATTGTATACGATACAGAAGAATTAAAGGAAAAAGAAATCAAGGAATTCCGATTAGAACAACTCGAGCGAGATATGATGGAATTGCGTGAAGAAGACAGACTTCTTTTATTGATGAAATATTTTGACGGATTGAGCATTGACAAAATGCAGCAATTGACCGGACTTGGTGCAAGTGCTATAAAAATGCGTCTCAAAAGAGCGCGGGAAAGACTTTATAATATTTATTTAGAAAATAACAAAGCATTGGAAGATGACTTATGAAACAAATATAGAAAATGAACTTGCTGCAAAACTGCAACAGTTATCAGATAAAGTAGTGCCCCCTGAGGAGTTGAAAACTGAAGTATTTAAGACAATAGACAGGATAAGACATATTTCAGAGATTGCCGACTTGTTTACAGCTAAGTTTATGCAATGTGAAATTAAACTTCTGACAGGAGGTGATGTGGATCATGAAGACATTGCATAATCTTTCACCAATAAAATGTGTGACCAAACTAGACTCAATAGTCTCTAAGAATGAACATCGACATTTACTACTAAATCATATTTTGAATTATGGAAAAATTTAACTCTTGGACTGAATTATTTATATCGTCTTTACAGACTTTTGGAGATAAAGTAATGAATACTTTTCCTTCGATTTTGGGAGCTTTATTCATTTTTGTTCTCGGATGGATATTTGCAAAATTGATATCCCTTGCAGTGAGTAGAATACTACGGTTTGTAAAATTCAACGAACTTGCGTCTAAAGTGAATGCTACCGAATATCTCAAGAAAGCTAATGTGACTTTAAAGCCTAGTGTGCTGGTTGGTAAATTTATATACTGGATAATTTTACTACTTGTTCTAATAACAGCATCGGATACATTGGGCTGGACGAGTGTTTCAGCTGAAATATCAAAACTTATTTCATATCTACCTCAACTGCTCATTGCGATTGTCATCTTTATAATTGGGACCTATATTGCCACCTTTATACGCGATGTTATCTCTGGTACCACAAATTCTCTTGGTATAAGTACAGGTAAGGTAATTAGTGGGTTTGTCTTCTATTTGTTATTCATCGTTGTAACCTTAACCGCTTTGCGACAAGCTGGAGTTGACACATCGATCATTACTTCGAATATGCTTTTAATCCTGGGCGCTATTTTGGCGGCAGCCGCAATTTCTTATGGGTTTGCTTCACGTGAAGTTCTTTCTAATATTCTTGCCGGCTACATGGGAAGGGGAACATATCAAAAAGGAATGGATATAGAGATTGGCGAAGTCCGAGGCATTATTACAGGTGTCTCGAGTATAGGTGTAACACTGAAAAGTCAAGATGGAAGCAGAACAATCGTTCCTGCTCAAAAATTGATTACACAGAATGTCAAAATATATTAATAAATATCCGAGATTTATTTTCTTATTAGACTTGACAGGGGAAAGTTTTACTATACCATGTCTTCTGCAATGAAATATTGAAAATAAACTGTAAGCTTACATTCTAAATAGTAATTATTTTTTTTGTATAAAATGTATTTAATCAACTTCTTAAAACATAAATCATGAATAGACTAATAATTATTGTTTCATTCTTATTCTTTGCTGGATATGGGTATGGCCAAATATCATTAGGCGGAGGTTTAGAAACCAATTTTACTTCAACAGGCCTTAAGGCACAAGCTAAAATCGGAGTAAATGAGAAATTTAGCGGACAAGTGAGCTTCGCTTATTTTGTAAATAACTCTAACCCATCAATGCTCAACTTTGATGTCCATTATTTATTAACCACAGCAGGGGATAGTGACGCAATTACAATAAGTGGATTAGGAGGTCTGAATTATTGGAGTAGTGGAATCACGGGTGTAAGTGCTGAGTTGGGAATTAATATCGGTGCCAACATAACTTTTCCAATTACCGATAAACTTGACATGTTTATCGAACCAAAAGTTACGGCAATAAATACGGGTGACTTCTTTTTAGCTTTAGGGGTTTATTTCTAAAGAATGTTTGTATGACTGGTAGTTCAGGGAATAGTTAAATATTTGATATCCCGGGACAAATACGGCTTTTTATGGTGTCTTTATTTAGGATAAATGGTTACCATTTTATAAGCTTAAACATTAATGCGACTAAAGCCCCCAAAAGGCCTGCAATAAAAACTAATATACTTAGAGATATTTCTCCGTGCCAAAACAGGATGGAAAGCTCGACTGTTCTTGCATTTTGAACTGCAATGATAACAAGCAATGCTAAAAAGATAATATTGAGGCCTATTTTAAACGTTCTTAGGGGGTTCTTCATTTTGGATTTTATTTCGTCGTTTTAGTAAATTTTGATATCATTCGTGTACTTACTAGTAAAGAGACTGTATTCGACTCATTCAGTCACACAGTTGAGTCTTATTTTTAATGATCTCACGAATGTATGCGAATTATTATGGAGCCGAAATTACACAGCCAGTTATTTGGTTAAAGATCTTTAATATTATAGCCTTTGCGTAATACGCTTAATCTTGTCCTCGCCGGACGGCAATCATTTTTTGCTTAGCCAAAAAACGATTCAAACCTGCCTGCCCTTACCGGTCATGGCAGGCAGAAAAGCCCACTTGCTCAAATGTATTTTTAATATTTTTTCAAAGAATATTAAAACCGAGATCAATTTTCTAAATCGGGTCCAAGCCACCCCACCCACCTTGTGGTTCCTTCTTTTGATGAGTATGTCATCATTCGCCTGTGGGGCGAAATCAATCAGTCATCCCGATTCTTAACATGAGTGAGCGATTTACGTAGTAATCAATACCCGCAGGGGTATTGAAGCGAGTGAACCATTCATGGGTGTTTAGCATTCATGACCTCTATTCTGGAGAGCAAGACATAACAGAGAGAATTCTACTTCTGTGTCTTTTTGGCTTCTAATTTTGAATAATTAATGTCAAAATCAATCGGGTGTGTAATTACCCGTCCTAAAAGCTGAAGATCAAATTGTTGACTTACTGCGACTTATATCAATTTCCAACCAAAGTGGTAGC